>NZ_JBFTIZ010000297.1:0-7387 GCF_056395165.1 Pedobacter sp. 10L46_2 | reverse complement strand
ATATATATACTATGTGCGTAATCACATCAAATTCTACACTATATATAGTATACATAACATTAGGTATAATACCCCATCGCCTGACACCTTACATCAAAAAGCCTTACAAACGACAAAATATCGTTCAGAGTCGTTTCAAAGTCGTTCAGAGTCATTGGAAGGTCGTTAAAAAAATACACCTCAACTATTAAAATGTACTCCAATAAGCAAGAATCAAACAAGACAAATCAGAACCACGTAAACAGAAAATGAATTATCTTTATAGATTGGCACAAATACAATATGCTATTATGGATAACAACACATTGTCAGCATTCCTTCAAGGAAAATCACCTTCCTCGATTGAGCTTTTTAATCACTTGGTTTCATGTTACCAACAATTAGGCGAGGTGAAATTCCATACTACCAAAACAATGATAGCTTTCTCATCCCGCATCAACTTCGCGTACGTTATACAGTTTGGCAAAAACTTTATTGATGTTGTATTTCCATTTAAACAACCATATGAAGACAATATGTGTTTTCGAAAAATAAAACTTGTTCCAGGTAGCGATGATTACAATCACCACCTCCGAATATATTATAAAGAAGATATAAATGACGAGGTGTTAAAGTATATGTCTATGGCTTATAAAAATGGAAACGTTAAATTATGTTAAGCACTTGACAGGATGAATGCCTTTACATAGCTTAGCGTCCTATTATTTTTAATTGACGGTATCGTATTATTAACTTATCTTTGCAGAATGTTTAAAATTAAACACGTATTACTATTAAGTTTCACCATTATAGCCCTTACTATTGCTGGTTGTAAAAGTCAGTTTGAGAAGATCAGACTGAGCAACGACGTTGCAAAAAAGTACCAGGAGGCCATGAGGCTATATAACAAAAAGAATTATTCTAAGGCATTGATCTTATTCGAAGACTTGTCTCAAAAATACAGGGGAAGAGCTGAAGCCGAGGAACTGAATTATTATTACGCACTGACTCTCTTTAAACTAAGAGATTACACAACTGCAAGATATCAATTCAAATCGTTTGCAGATAGCTATCCAACTAGTAAATATGCTGAAGAGTGTAGATATATGAGCGCTTATTGCTATTATCTGGATTCTCCAAGACCTAGCTTAGATCAGGAAAATACCTATAAAGCTATTGATGCATTACAGCTCTTTATTAACTTCTATCCAAAAAGTGAACGTGCTGTAGAGGCTGCAAAATACATTGGTATTCTGCGTACTAAACTTGAAGACAAAGCGTATGCAAATGCAAAAATGTATTACGAAATAGGTGGCAATGGTGGTGAAGCATCTAACTACAGAGCAGCTGTTATAGCACTAAAAAATGCACAAATCGATTATCCTGATATTAAATATTCAGAGGAAATGGATTTATTAATGATCAAATCACAGTACGCTTTTGCTAAAAACAGTATTGAGGAGCGTCAGGAAGACCGCTTCACAGAAGCAATTACTTATGCCAATGAATTTGCAGAAGCGCATCCTGAAAGTAAATACTTAAAGGAAGCAAACGCCTTAAAGAAAGATAGTGAATCTGGAATAGAAAGTGCTAAACGCTTTATAGCTGAACGCCTTGCTAATTATGAAAAATATAAATCTCAATTAACAAAAGAAGCTAAAAGAGATAGTTCTGCAATTAATACAATTAAAACCCCCAACAGATAATGAGTACGAATAAACCCGCAATACCAAATACTACGGTTACTAGAAATGTTAATGATCTGGATCAAAAAACCGGAAACATCTATGAGTCTTTAGTAATTATTTCTAAAAGGGCTAATCAGATTTCTAATAACATGAAAGAAGAGCTTCATGGCAAATTAGCCGAGTTTGCATCTTCTAATGATAATCTTGAAGAGATTTTTGAGAACAGAGAGCAAATTGAGATCAGTAAGCATTATGAGCGTTTACCAAAACCTTCATTAATTGCTATTGATGAATTTCTGAACGACAAAATTTATTACAGAAATCCCGCTAAAGAGCAACAATAATATCACGCATAGGTATTAAATTGCATCAATGCATTATAAACCATGCTAAAAGATAAAAATATTATTCTAGGCGTTTGCGGCAGCATTGCAGCATACAAATCAGCAACCCTGGTAAGGCTACTGGTAAAGGCTGGCGCAAACGTCAAAGTAATTCTCACTGCAGATGCGGCAAACTTCATCACTCCGCTCACACTTGCAACACTATCAAAACATCCTGTTTACACTCAATACTTTGAAGAAGAAACCGGAGTTTGGAGTAATCATGTAGAATTAGGTCTCTGGGCGGATTACATGCTCGTTGCGCCCGCAAGCGCAAATACGTTAGCAAAAATGGCTACTGGATTGTGCGACAATCTACTAACTGCAGTTTACCTTTCAGCAAAGTGTCCTGTTTTAGTTGCACCGGCAATGGATTTGGATATGTGGAAGCATGAAACCACTCAAACCAATATAGATAAACTATTGTCATACGGCAATCTTCTCATTTCTCCTGGCAAAGGAGAATTAGCTAGCGGCCTATATGGTGAAGGCAGAATGGCTGAACCTGAGGAAATCGTTTCATTTCTATTAGAAACAATACGTAAAGATCTTCCATTGCTTGGGAAACAAGTGCTGGTAACAGCAGGACCTACTTATGAAGCTATAGATCCTGTACGCTTTATCGGAAATCATTCATCTGGCAAAATGGGTTTTGCTATTGCAGACCAGTTTTCTCGCTTAGGTGCTGACGTAACATTAATTACAGGACCAACAGCTGAAAAAAGCTCACAACAACTCAAAAGAATAGATGTTGTAAGCGCAGCTCAAATGCTAACTGCATGTCAAAAAGAATTCCCTACTGTACAAATTATGGTAATGAGTGCTGCCGTTGCTGATTATACACCA
The DNA here is from genome assembly GCF_056395165.1 of Pedobacter sp. 10L46_2. NCBI lineage: Bacteria > Pseudomonadati > Bacteroidota > Sphingobacteriia > Sphingobacteriales > Sphingobacteriaceae > Pedobacter > Pedobacter sp. 10L46_2. The sequence continues at coordinate 4,491 of NZ_JBFTIZ010000297.1, read as the reverse complement.
GTAACTACCGCTAGTCAGAAAATAAAAAAAACCAGCGGGGAGTTCAACCTGGAGTTAAAAAAGACAGAAGATATTCTGGCTACTTTAGGCAGACTAAAAACAGAAAATCAAATACTTGTTGGCTTTGCCCTTGAAACTGAAAATGAGGAAGAACATGCAAAGGACAAGCTTACAAGGAAAAATCTTGATCTCATTATCCTAAATTCCTTAAATGACAAAGGAGCAGGTTTTAAGATGGATACCAATAAAATAACTATCTTTAATAAAGCATTTGAGAAGACAGTTTTTGAAATGAAATCAAAAACTGAGGTTGCCAAAGACATTTGCAATGAAATTTTAAAGCTTGTTTAAGCATGAAAAAACGCTACTTACTTATCTTACTTTTCTTTTTTATTTGCCAAACCTTTGTTAATGCTCAGGAATTAAATGCAAGAGTTCAGGTACAGGCTCCTACTATCCCTAATATGGACAGAAGAAATCTGGAAGTTCTTGAAACTACCATAAGGGAATTCTTAAATAATAATAAGTGGAGTAACGAAAATTATAGCCCACAGGAGCGTATCGAATGCAATTTTGTAATCACTATAACTGATTGGGATGGCAGCGCTGCCTATAAAGCAGAGGCACAGCTTCAATCTAGCAGACCAGTTTACGCGTCGGCTTATAACAGTACGCTACTTAATCTAAGTGATAAAGATTTCGATTTCAACTATGCTGAGGGCCAATCATTAGATTTCTCCGATCAAACTTATATTTCCAATCTTAGTTCTTTACTAAGTTACTACGCTTATACCATTATTGGCTTAGATAAAGATAGTTTTAGTCACCTTGGCGGCACTCCTTTCTATAAGAGGGCCTCTACCATTCTAAACAATGCTCAGGTATCTGGAAATAAAGGCTGGAAAGCCTTTGATGGGTTACGCAACCGCTACTGGCTAAATGAAAATCTACTTAATAAAACCTTTGAAGAACTTAGAGTATTTATTTACGACTATCATTTTAACGGGCTTGATCGCTTGCAAGAAAATACCGGCCGTGGAGTAAAAAAAATGATAACCCTACTTAGTGGACTAAAACAAATGGACAAACAGAAATTAGGTTCTATTTTTCCCAACTTCTACTTTTCTACAAAAGCAGATGAGATTGTGAATGTCTTTTCTATTTCTACCGGAGATCCATCTGATCGTATAAAAGCATACAACCTGCTTGTCCAAATTGATCCCGCCAACATCAATAAATACGAAACGCTTAATCAGGCAATTGCCCCTCTTAATCAAGGTCTTAAAAACAATTAAAAAAAAATGTTAAAAATATTTTGTTTATACGAATACATTCGTACATTTGAATACGAAACAATTCGTATAAACAAAATATGGCAGCATCAATAAACCTTAAGCCTACAGAAAGTGAACTAGAGATCTTACAGATATTGTGGGAAAAGGGTAATTGTACGGTTAGAGACGTTCATGAGATTTTAGAGAAAAGCAAAGAGTCTGTTTATACCACTACGCTAAAACTAATGCAGATTATGCACGAGAAGGGACTTGTTAAACGCGACACGTCTTCTAAAACTCATATTTATACGGCACTTCTCAATCAACAAAAAACAGAACAGCATCTCGTAAATAAAATGATCGATAATGTTTTTAACGGATCGGCGGCGAGATTAGTAATGCAAGCACTTGGGAACCACACCGCAAGTAAAGATGAAATTGATTCGATAAAAAAATATCTTGACGAATTAAGTAAGTAATAAACCTAAAGAACCAACTATAAACACATGGAAGCAATAGTAAACAACCTCATTAAAGCTACCGGATGGAGCATCTTCCACTCTCTATGGCAAGGCGCCATCATTTATGGTATATTGGTAGCTGTTACAAGTGCATTTCCTAAAATTGATGCAAAAATCAAGCACAATATGGCCTATGGTGCATTGTGCCTTATATTTCTGGGGTTCTGCATCACATTCTTTACACTGTTTAAACTTCCGGTAAATAGTGTTGCGATTGCGTCTAATCAAATTTCCAATGTACAGCAATCCGAATACCTTATTCATTTGCCTCAGGATATGAGTAGCATAACAGAGAACTTTTTCCCTTATCTGGTTAGCATATATAGCATTGGCATATTGTTTCAGCTATTTATCCTGGCTATTGGCTATAAGAAATTACTAGATTTAAAATGGGCTGACCGTACTCCCGTTCCAGCTTCAGGGTAAATGTTCCACTGGTTATAGGTTATTTAAAACCAGTGGTATTATTTCCAATTGCTTTGGCATCTCAGCTTGATATAAAACAAGTTGAAGCAATATTAATTCATGAGCTTTCGCACATACGAAGAAACGATTATCTATTAAATTTAATAAAAACCGGTATTGAAACCATACTCTTCTTTAACCCATTTGTATGGCTGGGCGGCCGACTAATCAATATAGAACGTGAACATGCTTGTGATGATCTTGTTCTAAAATTTACTGGTAGCCCACTAACCTATGCACATGCACTTTTAAAACTTGAAATATTAAAAAACAAAACCACTCCTGCCCTCTCAATGGCAGCAACTGGAAAAGATCAACATTTGTATCAACGCATTAAAAGAATTACGGACATGAAAACCAATTATATGAATGCCAAACAGCAGATTTTGGCTATAACATTAACAATAGCGACTATAGTATCCTTAGCTTGGATTAGTCCTGCAAAAAAAGCTCCTGCTATAAATAAGGCCAATCAACATAACAAAAAGGTTGATATAGAAGGAATAGCTATAAAATCAAAAATACAGACACTATTAGCACCAGTTGCTAACGAGGACTGCGATAATGACCTTGTAAAAACAGATACCACAAAGAAAAAAAACAAGTTCAAAATTGTTACCGTTGACGCTAAAGGGAATAAAAAAGAATATAACTCGCTTAAAGAAATGCCTGATAGTTTAAGGCAGGAAGTAGTTAATGAATCATTTATGAATGATTTTAAGTTCGATTATAAGTTTAATCTTGACTCGGTAACAAAGGTAAGCATGGCTTACATAAAATCGCCTGAATTTCAGCAACAGATAAAAGATGTTCAAAAAAATGCCGCAGAAATGGCGAAGCATTTCGATTCTCCTGAATGGAAAAAACAACAGGCAGAGATTCAGCAAAAAGCCATTGAAATGAGCAATCAGATAAACTCAAAAGAGTTCAAGCAACAACAAGAAATGGCATTTAAAATTGCTCAGGATATGCGCAAGAAATTTGATTCGCCAGAATGGAAAAAGCAGCAAGCTGATATTCAGAAAAATGCTGCAGAAATGAGCAAAAAGTTTAATTCTGATGAATGGAAAAAACAACAGGCCGAGATGAAGAAAAACATTGATCTGATGCGTGAAAAGATAAATTCTCCTGAATTTAAAAAACATATTGAGGAGATGAAAGAGCTACAAAACTCACCTGAGTATAAAGAGCTGAAAAGAAAATTTGACAATGGAATTGATAGCATTAAAAAAGAAAAAAGGAATTAAAACAGATATAGACCTGAATTGATCAAACACAGATCACACAAATTATTAAACCACACAATAAAATTAGATTGAGGGCAGAAGAGAAATCTTCTGCTTTTTTGTTTGTAAGAATAAACATCCATTGATTAAGTTTTCATAATTTAGCAGAGTAATATGCTACAAAAACTTTCTATTCGTAACTATGCTTTAATAGATAGTGTTGATTTGGAACTTAATAAAGGTTTAAATATCATCACTGGCGAAACAGGTGCCGGTAAGTCTATCATGCTTGGCGCACTCTCCCTTATATTGGGTCAGCGTGCCGAAACTAAGTATTTCTTTAATCAGGACAAAAAATGTATTATCGAGGGGCAATTTCTGCTTAGCGACACTACATTACAATCTCTTTTCGAAGAAAACGATATTGACTTTTATAACGAAAGTATTTTAAGGAGGGAAATATCCACAGATGGAAAGTCTAGAGCATTTATAAACGATACTCCCGTTACGCTTACTGTAATGAAGCAAGTTGGCGAGAAACTCATTGACATACACTCTCAGCATGCTACACTAGAGGTAAACGACCCTGGCTTTCAGCTGCTAGTGGTAGATACCCTGGCAAATCATCAATCCTTGTTGGCTCAGTACCGTGAGCAGTATAAAGTTTATAAGAAAACACAGCAACAACTATCCATTTTACAGGAAGCTGCTGCAGAAGCCCGCAGTAGACAAGACTACGAACAGTTCCTTTTCAATGAATTGGAAACCGCGGCCTTAAAGTCCGGCGAGCAGGAACAGCTTGAAACTGAATTACAAATGCTTAGCAACGCTGAAAGCATCAAAAGAAGCCTTTTAAATAGTCAGAATATACTGAGTGAACAGGAAACAGCTGTGCTACCTCTATTAAAAGAGGTTATCAATCAGCTTCAAAGCATTGAGAAATTTAATCCTGATTATGCCACATTAAACGAACGCCTAAGGTCTTCACTTATAGAAATTAAAGAC
>NZ_JBFTIZ010000296.1:0-5267 GCF_056395165.1 Pedobacter sp. 10L46_2 | reverse complement strand
GCCCCTCTGCAGCATTAAGCTCCAGATCAGCAATTACAGGATAAACTTCATCTATTGATTTGAATTTATTGGCGTGTAATGTAGCCAACAGCGATTCTATTTGCTTATACCTAAAGAGATTTGGGCTAAAGCCATGTTCCTCACTCCTGCCTATGTAGTTTTCTAAACTATCTAACCCACCATTTACAAAGAATTTGGTAACCAATTCAGGTTTATATTCATTTGCATAGTAATAGTTTGTTAACGTATTGGGATTCGAAAATTTAGGTTTTAAAGAATCAAGGTGTTTTTTAAAAACAACATTATATACAGCAGTATCAAATTTTTTGTACAGTTTATTTTTGAAATGATCTGACAGTACTACCCCTACTTCAGGCACATCTTTAAACCAATTACACGATGATAGCATCGTTATTAACACAACAACAGGCAGTACAGTTTTTTTCAAAGCAAGTGAGTTAGCGACAAATTTAGCCGTTTTTTTATACTTAATGCTTTACCCAAACAAATTAAGTGCCACTTACTATTTCTTAAGCTCCAAACTTCCTTACTTTAAATATAAACGAAAGCATGAAATATCGACCTAATCTGTTTACTTGTCTATCTACAATTACGTTATCGAACACATCTCTTGAGATGCCTGAATTTTCATTAAATAAATCAAACCCATCCAGACGTAAGGTGCCCATGTCTTTTTTAAGAAACTTGTACTCCATAAACAACCGTAATATAGTAGGGTTATTCACAAAAGAATTATCATACCCTGAATTGATCTGTTTAGTAAAGTCGTAACCAAGAGTTAGATCTTTAAAAAAGTAATTACGCCCCTCTATTCCGTATTCAAAACGATTGGTCTGCCGGTCTTCGAAATTCTCTTGCGAATAGGTAGTCCTATTTTGCATGTAAGATGTCTCTATTTCGAAATTAACAATATTTTCCAGGTCTACCCTAAATTCCAATTCCTGTCTCCATACTGCATTTTTTGCAACGTTCTTATTTTGATCAACAAAAGCAACATTGTTATTTAAGGAACCCCATCCGGAAAACTCTATTGTAAACTTACGCTCAAAGAACGGCTTGGAATAGTTATAGTCTCCACTTAAATTATAAAAACCATCAGTATTGGTATAACTGGTTATTTGATTTACTGTATTTGGGATCAGTACTTTAGTAGTTACGATCTTATTTTGTGTTTGGTTATATGAAATATTGGCCGATAACATATGCCCACGGTTCCAGTCTGATTGTTTGTAGCGGGCATTTACACTGTGAATAAATTCAGGCTTTAAGTCTGGATTACCAATCACTACGTTTTGAAGGTTAGAATTGTCAGCAATGGGCTGTAGTTGTAAAAACCCGGGTTGGTTGTTACGCCCCCAATAATTGAACTCAAACGATTCCTGATTTGAAAATCTATACACCATTCTGGCCGAAGGGATCAGATTAAATGTCCTTTGTTCTGTACTGATGTCTTTACTGACATTTTGCCCTTTAAGTACGGCTGGCTGACCATTTACACCTAAAGTATAATTAAACTTTTCACTAATAAAACGATAGTTTACCCCTACTTTATTGGTAATAAACTGATAATCGTAATTATTACTTAAATCCGGATTAAACACTTCTCCACCGTTAAGTACGTCCCGGGTATCTCTGGTACTGGAAGTGGCAGATCGGCTATAATTGTAATTGAATTCGATAAATGTTTTACGCCACAAAGGTTCCATGTAAGAAAATCCCGAGTAGGTACCCAGGGTGTGGCTATTCTGATCGGTAAGTTGATTTTGGAATCTTGTAGAATCAACCCCGCCCTCAGTAATCAGGTAATCATTAGACACGTCCTTAAAGTTATCACCATTAGAATAGTTAAAACCACCCCAATAACTAAAGTTCCTGCCTTTCTTAGAAAATTTATGATTGTAAAACAAGTTAGTTTTCATGAATAAGGAACTGGCATTATTCAGGTTTTTACTATTGCGGTTCGTGATCAGATCCTCTTGAGTGATAGTAGAAAGGCCACCACTACTACCGCTATTTGTATTATATGTAAACTGTGGAGACACTTTAAGATAATTCATGGTATCTCTCTTATATTCTACATTACCATTAAACTCATGATTATACCTGTTGTTTAAATTATCGTTCCTCGAATCCTCTAAACGGGTATAACTATCAAGAAAGTTCTGGGTATGCGAAGTACTAATGGTATTGTTTTTAGTGTTATCGAAATTATAGCTTGCATCAGCAGAAAGTTTGGTGCTCCACTCATTTCGATAATTCAAGCCACCTGCATTTCTGGTAGTTATTCCATCACCTCCGCCCCCTCTCATGTTCGCATTATTTACTGTACCATCAAAAGAAACCTGGCGCTCTCCTTTCATGCTATTGCCCCTAAAGCTGGTATTGTACCTGTCAGAATTACCTACCCCTCCCTGTGCCCGGGCAAAGTATCCCTTTTTCTTATCCTCCTGAATGGTTAGGTTCAGTATTTTTTCAGGCTCACCTGTTTTTATGCCTGTTAATTTAGCCTGATCGCCATAGTCGTCTATAAACTGAAGGTTTTTAATGATGTCGGCAGGCAAATTCTTAATGGCAGTAGCCACATCCGTACCAAAGAAATCCTTTCCATTTACTTTTATCTTGGTTACCGGTGTACCTTGGTTGGTTACATTTCCATCTTTATCAACCTTTATACCGGGTAACTTTTTCAATATTTCATCTACAGCATCCCCTTCCCTAACAGGAAAAGAAGCCGCATTAAAGCTTACAGTATCTTCAGTAACTTTTACAGGAGGAACTCCCGAAATAATTACTGCATCAAGAGTATTGGAAGTTGGTTTGAGTTTAACATTGGGAATTACCAGGGTATTGCCTTGTGTAATGGTGTACTGTTTGGTAAAAGTATCAAATCCAATAAATGCTGCTGTTAAGGTAAATTGTTTAGACTTAACCTTGGTAAAACTGAAGCTTCCGTCTGTATTGGCCGAAATACCCAGGCTATCTTTAACCCAGTTAATTCTAACGATGGCACCGGGCAGTGGCAGCCCAGCAGTATCTAATATGTTTCCTTTAACCGTGTAACTTTGTGCTTTACTGGTTAAAAAAGCACCAGTAAGCGCTACAAGTAAAAGAATTGATTTAATAAAATGGTTCATTTGGTTGTGTGTGTGCCATAAAGGTACAATAAGCTTTGCTAAAGCGTTTTAAGCGTAATTAACATGTTACAACAACACTACCATAAAATTCAGAATACCAAGTTAATTAGTCTTTTGTTTTTGGTAAGATATAATCCATCGGCACCATATCTGCAACCTTTTCATAACCCCAGAAACCTTCATAGAGCAAAGATCCGGGATCATAAATGCCCCCGTTCTCATAAAAATTGATGGACGATTTTAATTGATAAACCAATGAGATCTGAAACCTCGAATATTCTGGTGGTCTTTCAATCTTGTAACCAGAATGATCCGCATAGTTTCTTGTTTCCCTCTCCTTTTTAAAAACGATGTACAGTGCATCTTTGTAATTGAGGGTTTTCAGGCTGCTTAATTTTTGTTTAACCAAAGTATCTGTTAACACCTTCCCTCTGGTTAGCACTTCTAAAGTATCCGGCTTATTCTTCATCATGGTCCAGTAACTCAAAGAATCTTTTCTGGTCTTTAAGCTAATTTGTTTCCCTCTGATATCAGAAAAGAAGTTAATCTTCGCTTCAGTTAGTGTATCCGGGCGTTTACTCTTATTTGGGGCCTTTACCAGTTTGTTAATAATAAAGCCATCTTCCTCAATTGAGTTACTGTATAACGATCTGAAAAAATGTTGAGGAGAACCTAAGTAGGCCACTTTTCTTTTTTCCTGGTAAGCTCTTATTTTTGACCTTGTGCCCTTGATTTCTTCAAAATAAGGATAGCCATAAAATAAGACAATCTTTGTTTCTTCATCTTCTTCAAAGTATTTAAGCAGGTATTTAATTCGGTACCCCAATGCTTTATTTTCTACAACAATAAATTCATCGGCTATTGCTTTCAATATGTGCTTTTCATCATCATAATCAAATTGTATTACCTCCGGATTAGTAATTTCGCACTTTTTAGAATTTGGGGATGTGCCAATGAAACTTTCCTTAAAGGCCTTAAGGCGCTCTTCACGATGCGGATCTAATGTAATTACGACCTCTTTTAACTGTTTAATATTTTCCTGAAGCTTAATTTCTATATCGGCAGATTTACTAATAATGGTTACGTTTTGGTTTGCTGGAAGATACCCGATCATTTGAACAAGCACATTGTAATTTCCTTCCTTTAAATTTCGAATCACAAACCTTCCTTCATTATCTGCCACAGTTCCTGTCTGGTATCCGCTAAGTAAAATGCCGGCACCCGGCAATGTCTCTCCATTCTTATCTTTAACTACCCCGGAAATAGCATATAAACTCTGTGGTGGCAAAACTTCATTCTTATTCTTAGCAATAATCATTACAATTTTATTTTCGATAATGTAGGTTACAGGTAGATCTTCAAAAACGGTACTCAAAACCAAATCAATACCTGCATTTTTAACAGTTATACTAACTGTTTTTAAGCCCTGTAGTAAAGAGTTATCGTACAGAAAATCATAGTTGCATTGTTTTCTGATCTCCTTAAAAACTGTCGACAATTCGGTATCCTTTAGCGACAGAGTGATACCTTGCGCGTTCGCGTTAACTGTGGTATGCAGAAATACGATCAAAAAAAACGCGAATATCAATCTCATCTACTCTGTAACTATAACTCTGTTTCCGTCTATTTTAAATTTAACCTTACCCGTTACTTCTAATGCTTTTAAAACAACCGAAATATTTTTTGAACGAGATACTGTACCGCTTAAATGGAGGTTTTTATGATTTCCATTGTCAACAATTTCAACATTATACCATCGGGCAACCTGACGCAGAATGCTGCCAAAATCTTCGTTATTAAATATAAAATCTCCATTTTTCCAGGCTACAGCCCCCTCTGTGTCTGCCTTACGAACACTTAGGTTATTTTTGGCTAACAACGATTCCTGACCAGGCTGTAAAATCTTATGTTCATTATGGTTCGACACTTTAACAGATCCTTCTAATAATGTAGTTCTGGTTGCATCCTCATCGCTATAAGAATTTACGTTGAAATGGGTACCCAACACCTCAACCTCTTGTTTATCTGTTTTCACAATAAAAGGATGGATTTTATCTTTCGCAACTTCAAAATAAGCCTCACCCACAAGTTCGACTTTACGCTGTTTAAGTG
>NZ_JBFTIZ010000295.1:0-5302 GCF_056395165.1 Pedobacter sp. 10L46_2 | reverse complement strand
GGTTGGTATATTTCCCTGTTTTTAAATTGTAAACAAATACACCTGACTCTGTTGCTACCCAATATTCATCTCCACTATTGTGAATAAAGTTCTTGGCATAAATACTTGTCTTATCCTTATTAAAGGTTAAAATATCTTTATAGCTCAAAGTAGCAAGATCAAACAATTTTACGCCCTGATGTGAAGTTCCTATTAAAATAGAATTAGAGGCAGTAGCATATATTTTATCTATCCAATGGGAGATAACGGGTGGTGAATCTTTAAAAAGGTTAAATGATGTAAAGCTATCCTCTGCCTTATTATACTTTCTGATTAACCCCTCGGGTGATGATACCCATAGTGTTCCATCACTTGAAAATGTAGTTGCCGTAGCTTCAAAATCCTGATGTTTACTAAACTCTTCGAAGGTGCGCCTACTCCTGTTATACTTGTAGAGTTTACGATCGGCAATAAAGCATATATCGCCATTACCGTGGCTTTTCATATCCCAAACGCCTTTGTTAAGTGTTATTGGTACTAGCTTAAATTGTTGTGTGGTATCGTTATAACAATACAAGCCATTTGAGGTGCCTACCCAAAGTTGCTTTCTTGCATCTTCAAAAATTGCCCTGATCACATTATTTCTGAGGCTGGTAGTATCGCCTGGTTTGCTACGGAATACTTTAAAACTATATCCATCAAACCTGTTTAAGCCATCTTTTGTTCCAAACCACAAAAAGCCTTTTGAATCTTGTACAATGCTAAATACGGAGTTGTAGGACAAACCTTGTTCTACCTGATAATGCCTGAAATAATACGGCTGTGCCTTTAAAAGGTTTAAAAAAACAAATAGGAAAAGAGCAGTTGTGGTTAGCTTTTTCAAGTTTAGTTTGTAAATGGTTAACGTTACAATTACCAGGGGGTTCTTGAATGGGCCAAATTAATTAATTTCAAATCAAATTGCGACGATTTGAATAAATTTTGAGCCGATTTGTCAAAACATAATTGCTTTATTTGAATATTCGTTCGGCCTGTTAAGCAGGGAGGAACACACAAATCATTAAACCAAGTATTCATTTATGAAATTATTTTCTTACTTAATCGGGCTATGCCTTTCCCAGTCGCTGATCGCATCAGCACAAGCACAAAACTGGAAACCGGTGCCCGGAAAGATCTCTACTCCATGGGCGGAAAAATTAAATCCTGCAAACCCCCTTCCTGAGTACCCGCGACCACAATTGGTACGCAGTAATAACTGGAAAAATTTAAATGGTTTATGGAACTACGCTATCAACCACAAAAACGAAAGCGAGCCTAAAGCCTATCAAGGTAAAATATTAGTTCCTTTTGCAGTTGAATCATCTTTATCTGGTGTAGGTAAAACTGTTGGTAAAGATAGCTTGCTATGGTACCAAACCAGCTTTGCGGTGCCTTCTAACATGAAAAATACCATTTTATTGCATTTTGGTGCGGTGGACTGGAAATCGGAAATCTACTTAAACGGGAAAAAAGTTGGTACACATGAAGGTGGATTTGATCCATTTTCTTTTGACATCACCCCTTTCTTAAAAAAAGGCGGCAAACAAGAACTAACTGTTAGTGTTTGGGATCCAACGGATAATGGGCCACAACCTAGAGGAAAACAACAAATAAAACCAGAAGGTATTTGGTATACACCAGTTACCGGAATATGGCAAACAGTATGGTTAGAAAGTGTTGCTAACAGCTATATCGCTTCGACCAAACAAACGCCGGATATTGATGCTAAATCTTTAACTGTTTCTGCAGATGTGCAAGCTGCACAAGCTGGTGATAAATTAAGGATTACTGCCTTTGATGGTGCATCGAAGGTTTCTGAGCAAGAGGTAGATGCCACGGAGGCAGCTACATTAGTTATTGCGAATCCGAAACTATGGTCGCCAGCAAGCCCATTCTTATACGACTTAAAAGTTGCGTTGGTGCGTAATGGAAAACCAGTTGATGAGGTTAAGAGTTACTTCGCTATGCGTAAATCATCAATGGGTCCGGATGCTAACGGCATCCAAAGAATGTTGCTGAATGACAAGTTTGTATTTCAATATGGACCATTAGATCAGGGATGGTGGCCAGATGGTTTATATACTGCCCCTACCGACGAGGCTTTGAAATTCGATATTATTAAAACCAAAGAAATGGGCTTTAATATGATCCGTAAGCACATTAAAGTGGAGCCTGCACGCTGGTATTATGAATGTGATAAACAAGGTATTTTAGTATGGCAGGATATGCCAAGTGGAGATTTGGGTAACCAATGGGAACCTAATTTAGGTACAATGGGTGGTACAGATAAAGACCGCTCTGCAGAATCTGAAGCGATATACCGCAAGGAATGGAACAAGATCATGGATGACTTGCATAACTTCCCTAGTATTGTTGTATGGACTCCGTTTAATGAAGCCTGGGGTCAGTTTAAGACCAAAGAGATTGCGGAATGGACTAAAGAAAAAGATCCTTCTCGTCTGGTAAACAGCGCAAGTGGTGGTAACCATGTTGTAACTGGCGATATTGTTGATTTACACCATTATCCTAATCCTAGAATGCCTAGACCTGACCTTTTTGGCCCAACTCATGCCATTGTTTTAGGTGAATATGGTGGGTTAGGTTTACCTGTACCGGGGCATACCTGGAAAGAAAAAGATAACTGGGGATATCAGACATTTAAGACCGCAGATGAATTATTTGATAAATATGCTTCATTTATGACTGAAATGGAAGGATTAATTAAAAAAGGACTTTCGGCAGCTGTATATACCCAAACTACTGATGTTGAGCAAGAAACTAATGGGTTAATGACTTACGACAGAAAAGTGATTAAAGTGCCTGCAGCCAAATTAAAAGGGGTTACAGACAAACTTTACAATGCTGATCTTGTTAAGATGAATCCATAAAAAAACGATTTGTACGGAGAGGTGATTATTTCACCTAACCCCGGTAAGAATCTTGGCTTTACGGCTAATTTTCTTCCGGGGTTTTTTCGTTATAGATTATTCATACATTTGCCGCAATATTTTTTAAAAAGCCATGGGCCATCATAAACACATTCAAAAGCTAAGTGCTGCAGGATTACTAATCAGTTTAGGTATTATCTATGGAGATATTGGTACTTCTCCCCTATATGTATTTAAAGCAATTATTGGAGATCGACTGATTACACAAGATCTTATTTTAGGAGGTTTATCCTGTATAGTTTGGACACTTACCTTACAAACCACCATCAAATACGTTATTATTACTTTACAGGCTGATAATAAAGGTGAAGGTGGGATTTTCTCTCTTTTTTCTTTAGTTAAGCGAAAAGCCAAATGGCTGATCATACCGGCTATGGTTGGTGGGGCAGCCTTGCTTGCCGATGGCATAATGACCCCTGCGGTTACCGTTTCGGCCGCCATTGAAGGGTTGGGACTTATCTATCATGACTTGCCTACTGTTCCCATTGTGCTGGCCATCATTATTTTTCTGTTTGGTTTGCAGCAATTCGGAACCTCGCTTGTTGGTAAGGCTTTTGGTCCTATTATGTGGCTTTGGTTTACCATGATCGCTGTTTTAGGTTTTGTACATATTATGGAGTTGCCTGTGATATTAAAGGCAATTAATCCTTATTATGCGTATCATATTCTTACTACCAATCCTGAGGCCTTTTTAATCATTGGAGCGGTATTTTTATGTACTACGGGAGCTGAGGCCCTGTATTCAGATTTAGGTCACTGTGGGCGCTCAAACATCAGGATCAGCTGGATCTATGTGAAAATATGTTTGATATTAAATTATATGGGACAAGGCGTTTGGTTATGGAATTTACAAGGCCAACATCTGGGTGACGTAAATCCGTTCTACCATTTAATGCCGGATTGGTTCCTGATATACGGTATTGCGATTGCAACTGTTGCGGCGGCTATTGCCAGTCAGGCCCTTATTTCAGGCTCATTTACACTGATTGCTGAGGCTGTTAGGCTTAACCTTTGGCCAAAGGTTAAAATTAATTATCCGAGTGAGCAGAAAGGCCAGTTGTATGTTCCTTCTATGAACTGGATATTAATGGTTGGTTGTATAATTGTTGTACTGATTTTCCAGAAATCTGTTAATATGGAAGCAGCTTATGGTTTATCTATTACAGTTGCCATGCTAATGACTACTATTTTGGTTTCTGTATTCCTTTTAAGGAAAAAGGTTCCAAGGTATTTAATAGGAATATTTTTGTTGATCTATGGTGTTATTGAATTGACATTTTTGGCAGGTAATGCAGCAAAAATTCTGCATGGCGGATGGTTTACATTAATTCTGGGTATAACATTGTTCTCGGTTATGTGGACTTGGCACAACGGGCGTAGAATTAGAAACAGATACATGAAGTTTGTTGACATTCAGGATTTCTATCAGCTGATTAAAAACATAAGTGCTGATGCTTCTATTGCCAAATACTCGTCTAACCTGGTATATCTTACCAGCGCTAATTTTAACAGCGAGATTGAATCGTCAGTTATTTACTCTATTATCCAGAAACATCCTAAAAGAGCAGATGTTTACTGGTTGTTGCACGTAGACGTTACTGACGAACCATACACCTTGGAGTATGAAGTAGACCAAATGATACCGGGAAAATTAATTAGAATCGATTTTAGGCTAGGTTTTAGGGTTGAGCAAAGGGTTAATGCATTGTTCAGAAAAGTGGTGGAAGAATTAGTGCAGAGCGGAGAAATTGACATTACCAGTAAATACGAATCGTTAAAAGCCCAAAAGATTCCAGGCGACTTTAGATTTGTTGTGTTAGAGAAGATCATTTCAAACTCAAACAGCTTGAAGTTTATTGAGCGTGTTACAATGTCGTACCATAGAATATTGAAACTCTTGAGCATCTCTGAGAAGCGAGGCTTTGGATTAGACTCTAGCTTTGTTACCGTAGAAAAGGTGCCTTTGATAGTAGATATCCCCGATCCTATTGTAATGAAAAGGATTAAATAAAGTTATTTCCAGAAAGCAGGAAAACGCACTGTAATGAGAATTAAAGAGTTAGCTAAATACTTCAAAATAATTAAAAATATTTCTCAATTTATTTAGCAGAATAATTTTATAATCCTATCTTTGCACCCTCATCAAACAAAAGGAGCATGATTCCGTAGCTCAGCTGGTAGAGCATTACACTTTTAATGTAGTGGTCCTGGGTTCGAATCCCAGCGGGATCACCAAAAAACTTCAGGATTTGAGGTTTTAGTTTGATGAGAAAATGATTCCGTAGCTCAGCTGGTAGAGCATTACACTTTTAATGTAGTGGTCCTGGGTTCGAATC
>NZ_JBFTIZ010000294.1:1183-6498 GCF_056395165.1 Pedobacter sp. 10L46_2 | reverse complement strand
GTTTAAACTAATACATTCAAACATTAAAATTACATTCAATTTTATTTACAATTATTTCAAATAAGATATATTTGTCTGAAGATAAACAGCGTTATGAATTGATATCTTATGACTAGTAGAACCCCATCAGAAAAAAAAGCTGCAATTCTAAAATGGCTGAAAAAAGTCGGCGTTTGGGGATTTTTGTTTTTCCTGATAAAAGGCCTGATCTGGCTGGCCGTAGGGTATTGGGCGCTTAAATAAATAAACGACTTTCAGACAACTCTTGAACGACTTTGAAACGAGTCTGGCCGACCTTTAACATTAAAACGACTTTAAAAAGTCTTTTTAATGTTAACGTATAGACTAAGATGTTATAGACCCCAATTACCATGCTTTTCGCAAAAACCTTAACCAGTTTCCACTCATCAGATTTTCAATATCCAGGTCCGAATATCCTCTGACCTTAAACAAGGCAGGTATCTTTTGAAGATCAGCAATAGTTTCCAAATCATAAGGACACTGTTCCTTCCCAAATGCACCATCAAGATCAGAACCAATTCCAACATGATGCGTATTTCCAGCTAACTGGCAAATATGATCTATGTGATCAATCATCACATCCAGATTGCAATTCATTTGCTTTGGGGTAGACTTACCACGCACCCAGTTAGGCACCATCATCCAGGCATCTAAAGCACCGCCAATAACTGCACCCCGTTCTATTAGCGCCTTGATCTGATCATCACTAAACTGACGGTTATGGTTCACAAGCGCCCTGCAATTGTTATGTGAAGCCCAAACATGGCCGCTAAAATAATCAAGAGCCTCCCAAAAACTATCATCACATAAGTGTGTAGCATCTAAAATAATATTCAACCGCTCCATTTCCTTAAGCAACTCATGACCATTAGGCCCCATAAATCCAGTTGCATCAGTACCCTGAGCATATCTTCCAGGACCATAATGAGCTGGACCAACGGCTCTTAAACCATTTTGATGCGCTTTTTCTAAATGCCCAATGGTTACTATGGAATCAGCACCTTCGAGACTTAAAATATAGCCAATTGGTTTTTGAGCATCCAAGGTATCAGCAGCCCATAAAGCAAGGTGCTTTTCTAAACCTGCCAGATCAGTAATCTGCACCATCTCCCCTGCCTCCTCCATTGCTTTATACCATGCAAGCTGACCTTGGGTTTGCGCCCATGCCTGTGCCGGGGAGTGCCATCCGGGCAACTTATTCCCTGGTGCTACATATCGGGCAATCTGGGTGGCTACAACAAGTCCGATTTTACCTTTTCTAAGTTCGGGTAACGAGACAACTGCTTTTGCCCTATCCGGCTTATCAGTTAATCCCTCCTCCCTCGCATTGATCGAAGAAACAGGCAAAGTCAAATCACGATTCCACTCCAAAGCATTCATGCTTAAATCCAAATGCGCATCAATTGTAAACATAGGTTATATATTAATCTTTCTATTTCTTGAAACAATGGCCCATTCGCCGGTAATTTTATAATCTATAACCGTCGCTGCATGGTCATATAAGGCAACAGTTGGACAAATATGGATTGGCAAACCATACAAAACATCCCCTATTTTAAAACCATGTCCTTTAGTCATTTCCAATACCAAATGCTCTTCGCTCTGACTTATTATTTTGGCATCCGGAGCATTCAAAAATGAAACTCTTTTAGTAAGTTCATTTTCTGCAGCTACAGCTTTATGTCCTAAATCCAGACTTATTTTGGTTTCATCCGGCAAAGAAATTACGCGACTTATAAGAACCGCTGCAATTAAATACTCCTGCTCTTCAAAAGAGTTTTGGTATCCTTTATCCCACAGAATAAATGTACCCGGACTACATTCTACTTCGGGTTGTTCCGCGTAAAAAGGATAAGTAGGCGTACCACCACCTACAATAACCGGCACAGGCAAACCTTTAGCTACAATGCTATCTTTTAAGTTTTTAAGTAAATTCCAGCCAACCTGCCACTTCTCCCTTCTTTGCGATAATGAAACATCATGGATATGACCATCATAACCATGCAAACCTATAGCATTTATTCCGCCGGAAACATTCATTTTCTGGTAAAGTGCCAGCGCCTTTTCGTTGGGTAAAATGCCCGTTCGGTTCATCCCTAAGTTCAGATCCAGAAACAAATTTATTTCCAATCCCGATTCAACAGCAGCTTCCGAAAGTTCATTTAATGATTGCTCATTATCGACCAAACACGAAAATCGTGTTAGCGGAAAAGCTTTTATAAGCGATACGTATCTTTTAACTTTTGGGCCAACAGGCTGATAGGCCAGCAAAACATCCTCAGCACCGCAAAGGGCTAACATCTCTGCCTCTGCAATTGTAGCACATTTAAACTTAGCTATTCCGGCATTTATCATCAACAAGGTAACCTCACTGGATTTATGAGTCTTTACATGAGGTCGCAATCTGCTAACCGAATCAATGCTGGCTTTTAACTGAGTGATGTTATCTGCAATACGATCAGGGTAAAAGACCAATGCCGGTGAATCAAGTTCACTCACATTATCAATCTCAAACCAATACCGGTTTGTTAGTTTTTTAGGGTTATTCATGAAGTTCGAATAAAGCTTCAATCTCTACAGGGATGTTGTCAGGCAACGACCCAAAACCTACCGCACTTCTGGTGCCAATGCCATTTTCTTCTCCCCAAACCTGGGCAAAAAGTTCGCTGCAACCGTTAATTACAAAGGGATGCCTTTCGAAATCTGGCGTGCAATTTACCATCCCTAAAACTTTGATTACTCTTTTTACACGGTTTAAGCTGCCTAAATTTGTTTTTATGGTTGATAACATGGTTAACCCTACTTGTCTTGCAGCAAGTTTACCTTCTTCTTTATCAAATTCAACACCCACACGTCCGATTATCAAACTTTTATCATCTCTAACAGGCCCATGTCCTGATAAATAAAGATACTTTCCATCAATCAAAAAAGGTTTATAAACACCCAAAGGTGTTGGCGCCGGAGGCAATGTTAATCCTAATTTTTCAAACTGTTCATCTGCATTAAAAGTTCCCATATCTATATTTAAATAATTTGATTTAATAAAAGTACGCCTACCAATCCAACAACACCTACTATTGATTCCATTACGGCCCACGATTTAAAGGTATCCTTCATACTTAAGTTAAAGTACTCTTTAAACATCCAGAATCCGGAATCGTTTACGTGCGAAAACATTAAACTGCCTGCACCAACTGCCAAAACCATTAAGTTAGGATCTGTATTAGACGATACCATCAAAGGTAAAATAATCCCCGCAGTTGTCAAGCCTGCTACTGTTGCAGAACCCACACAAAAACGAATAATTGCGGCAATTAACCAGCCTAAAAATAAAGGCTGCATATCCATATCTTTTAAAAGGACTGCTATTTGTCCGCTTACCCCACTATCTACCAAAACTTGCTTTAATGCGCCAGATCCACCGATAATTAACAATATCATGGCAACATCTTTAATCGCTTCGCCATAGATATTCATGATATCCCCCATTTTCTTGCCCTGAAAAATACCTAGCGAAAATGTTGCAACAAACAATGCAATAAGCATGGCAATTGTCGGACTTCCCGCAAAAGCAAAGAAATTGGACACAGCTGGATTCTGATTTTCTGAAAATGTGAATACTGTAGCGCCTATTAAAAGTAAAACAGGCAGTAAGGCCGTAAAAAAGCTATTAAATGTGCCCGGCAATTCTTCTTCAGGCATATCGGCAGGAACAAAAGATGCCAATGGTTTTGATGGAATAGCTTTAAGCGTTCTCGAAAACAATGGTCCACCTATAATAATGGCAGGCACAGCTACAATTAATCCGTACAACAACGTTAAACCCATATTGGCCTTAAACTGAATAACAAGTGCAGAAGGCGAAGGATGCGGTGGTAAAAATCCGTGAGTAACAGATAAAGCAGCAAGCATAGGCAAACCGATGTAAATAACAGGCAACTTATACTTGTAAACAATAGAAAAAATCAACGGAACCATTAACACAAAACCTATCCCGTAAAACAATGGAATACCGATTAGGAACCCCGTAGTAACTACTCCCCATTGTATATATTTCTCTCCGCAAAAATTCATCATAGAGGATGCAATTCTTTGCGCTGCGCCACTTTGGGCCACAAGTTTACCCAACATAGCCCCCACAGTAATGATTACTACCAAAGAGCCTAAAACATCTCCAATTCCCTTTTCTACGGAGGCTGTAACTTTATTAAGTGGAATGCCCAGTAAAATACCGGCAAGTATAGATACAATTAGAAATGCAACAAATGCATTGACCTTAAATGCTGAAACTAAAACAATCAGAAATAGGATACACAATAGGACGATTAGGATGGTCATACTTTCTTATTTTATTTGGAAAACACAAAATAGAAAAAAAAGCGAGTTGCTAAAAGTATTTCTATATTAGTATTACAATAAAGATGAAAAGAAACCTAACCAAATCACTTCTGGCACTAGCTTTAATTTTAAGCTCAGCTGCCTCATTTGCTCAATCAAAGAGCTTGTTTAATGGCAAAGACCTAACCGGATGGCATGCAGATGTTCCTGAAATGGATAAAGATTCAAACGCCCGGATGCCTTTTATCATTCGTAACGGTTTATTGGTAAGTTTGGGAACTCCAGGAGGTCACCTGATTACCGATGCTACTTATAAAAATTACCGTTTGGAAGTACAATATCGTTTTGCCGCCAAACCAGGCAATTGTGGTGTACTTGTACATGCTTCTACACCGAGGGCACTTTACGATATGTTCCCAAAATCAATAGAAGTACAAATGCAGCATACTATGGCCGGTGATTTTTGGTGTATCCAGGAAGACATTACTGTTCCTGATATGGAAACAAGACGTGGTCCCAAAGAAAACTGGGGCGTTAATGGCGATAAGCTTAGAAGAATAAAAAGATTGGTTCAGGATGTTGAGAAACCTGTAGGCGAATGGAATAAAATGGTTATCGAATGTTTGGGTGATCAGGTGAAAGTATGGGTTAACGACGTTTTTGTAAACCATGGAACCAATTGCACGGTAAGTAGCGGCAATATTGCATTGCAGGCAGAGGGCTCTGAAGTGGAGTTTAGAAAAGTGGTATTGGAACCGATTAAGAAATTAACGGTAAAATAGCCATTCTACTCTAAGACTGGAATCTTTTGCCCGCTTCGCTAAATGGGCAAAATTTCCTAGGCCTTTTCGCAGAAAGTCGATTTTAAGTAAAGCGAGTGAACTAAGTTATCGTTCTAAAATAGCCACCTCGTCATCTCGACAATAGGAGAGATCTCTCCTATTGTCGAGATGACG
>NZ_JBFTIZ010000294.1:0-1174 GCF_056395165.1 Pedobacter sp. 10L46_2 | reverse complement strand
GATGACGACTGTATTAAGGCTATAGCTTTAAATAGTATAACTAACCGATCAATGATTCAGCTTTAGTTAAAACAGCAGCTAAACCATCTTTATTTTTTCCACCAGCTGTAGCGTAGAAAGGCTGTCCGCCACCCCCGCCTTGTATATCTTTTGCTAGTTCCCTAACTATATTAGAAGCATTAAGGCCTTTATCTTTAACTAGATTCTCTGATAACATTACTGTAATTCCAGGTTTATCATCAATTAAGGTAGTAAACACAAGGAACAGATCATCAACCAGATCCTTAACTGAAAACGCTAAGTTTTTAACAGCTTCTGCATTTGGGAGATCAACGTGGGTTGCAATCAGATTAATGCCATTAATAGTTTTAAGGTGATGTACAATTTCATGCTTAAGATTTGCAGCTTGTTCACCAACAGCCTTATCAGCGTCCTTTTTAAGCTTTGCATTTTCTTCGATAAGTGCAGCAACAGCGGCCCTGTACGTGTGTACCACCGCAAAGCTCTTTAGAATAATGATCATCAAAGGTGATGATGCGTACTAAATCTCCATACTTTTCACCAAATAAAGCAGTTACGCCGCTCGAAATGGCCTGATCATATGGAACATATCTTTGCTCCTTTAAAGGAATGTTTTCTCTTACTTTCTGATTAACCAGATGTTCAATCTGCGCCAATTCCTCATCAGTAACTTTTGCAAAATGCGAAAAGTCGAACCGCAGGTAATCAGGGTTTACCAATGAACCTTTTTGATTTACGTGCGACCCTAATACTTTTTTCAATGCAGCATGCAACAAGTGTGTGGCGCTATGGTTATCCTGAGATAGTAAACGTTTATCTTCATCAATAACAGCCCAAAACTGACCATCAACATCTTCAGGTAAGGTATCGGCATAATGTACAATTACGCCGTTTTCTTTCTTGGTATCAGTTATTTCAACAAAGAAAAGACGACTATGATCTTCTAAACGACCTGTATCACCAACCTGACCACCACTTTCAGCATAAAAAGGGGTTTTACTCAACACAATCTGATACTGGTCTTTGCCCTTTGCGCTAACCTTGCGGTACTTTACAATCTCCGTTTCAGCCTCAGAATCGTCATATCCCACAAATTCAACCTCAAGATCAGGATTTACCACAACCCAGTCTCCGGTATCAACCGCAGTAGCTG
>NZ_JBFTIZ010000293.1:0-5329 GCF_056395165.1 Pedobacter sp. 10L46_2 | reverse complement strand
GAATCAGTCTGTTGTTGGAAACTCATCTTAAAAGAAGAAATATCCGACACACAGGCAGACCTAGCGGCATTGCCAAAAGAACATGTTGATGAACACAACAAACCCAGGAAAGTTATATTTGCAATAAAGCGCATAACAGATAATTAAGTATTAACTGATTGAAAACCTTTTTTAATTTGATTTTATAGAAACTAATAGATTAAATTTTAGATACACGTACGCCAGATCGCCTGCCAATCGAGCAGATTGAACAGCAACAAGTAAAAAATTTAAAATATTTTTAAAACGATTTAGCTAGGTATCTCCGCAACCAATAGATTGCATAGCCCAGCTTCAGCATTTAAAATTGGCATGTTATGCCCAAGAAAAAATTTGTGATTATGTCGTGAGGATTCACTACATAGCTTTTTAGTAAAAGTTTGATTCATAGTTTGGCTTATTAGGTTAGTATTTGGTTTCCCGACAATGACTTATGGTGCTAAATCGATTATCTATAACAATAATACGAAAGAAAATTTAAATTCCAAATCTTTTACATCATTTTTTTTACACAAAATCACATAAGTGCATTCGATTGCCAAATAAGCCCTATTTAACCCATACGCCCATACTATAACGTTATCGTAACAATCGTTTACGTAACAGCATATAGCCATCATCCTCAGGCATATGAAACCGCAAACTTTATACATATATATTACATGTATGCTGCAATTATCACGTTGTAGTAATTATTAAAATATAAATACATAAACATGTCCTTTTTAATGAATGAAAATTTGTTATTTTGAATTATATTAAAAACAGGCCCCTTACACAAAACAGATATGCCAGTTAAGCAAAAAAAAGAAAGCGGAAACAACATTTTATCGATAGATATAGGTGGCACCAGCATCAAAGCCTGTATATTAAGTTCAAAAGGAGATCTGCTCTCTGAATTTAAAAAACTTCCTACCCCAAAAAACTCAACACCGGAAGAAGTTATTAAAACCATTAAAGAATTGGTATCATCGCTCGAAGACACCTTCGACAGGATATCAATCGGCTTTCCCGGATATGTTAAATGCGGTAAAGTAGAAACAGCTCCAAACCTGGCCAAAAACAAATGGACCAATGTTAATCTTGCCCAACAGGTAAGTAATTTATTTAACAGACCTGTAAGGCTTATTAATGATGCCGACCAACAAGCACTTGGAATTGTAAGTGGCATAGGCTTCGAAATCGTATTTACAGTAGGTACCGGTTTTGGTACTGCGCTGGTATTTGACGGCGAACTACTCCCCCATTTTGAGCTTGCTCATTTACCGGTAACAAAAACAAAGGACTATGATGATTACATAGGAACCAAAGCTTTTGAAAAAATTGGAAAAAAAGACTGGAACGAACGTTTAGAACGTATCATACAGATCTATAAAACAGTATTCAATTACGACACATTATATATAGGTGGTGGAAATTCAAAGCACATTACCTTTGAGCTTGATCATAACATTCATCTGGTAACTAATAAAGATGGCATCAAAGGCGGTGCTAAACTTTGGGAAGTTGCCGAAAAATATCACGTATACACAACTCGTCCTAACGACAAATAAAATAATGAAGAATAAATACACTTTAGGAATGATCGGTCTTGGAACCATGGGCCGAAATTTATTGCTTAATATGGCCGATAATGGCTTTCAGGTTACAGGTTATGATAAGGATGCCCGCATGCTTAAAAAGCTTGAAGAAGATGGTAAGGCCCATAACTTAAAAGGATTTGAATCATTAGAGGATTTTATACAAAGCCTTGAACTTCCAAGAAGGATTATGCTTTTAGTACCTGCTGGTAAAATTGTTGACAGCGTAATTCAGGAACTTGTTCCTTTACTTGATAAAGGCGATATGATCATCGACAGTGGAAACTCTCACTTTACTGACACAAGCAGAAGAGCGATTGAGCTTTCAGACCAGGGCATCCACTTCTTTGGAATGGGTATATCTGGTGGCGAAGAAGGTGCCCGTTTCGGACCAAGCATGATGCCTGGTGGAGATAAAGCTGCTTACAACGCAGTAAAACCTATTCTAGAGGCTGTTTCTGCAAAAGTTAACGGCGATCCTTGCGTAGCATATATTGGCCCCGGTGCTTCTGGTCACTTTGTGAAAATGGTTCACAATGGTATTGAATATTCAATGATGCAAATTCTTGCCGAGACTTACGACCTTTTAAAGAACGTACTTGGCTATAACAATGAGCAGATATACAACACATTTGAAAAATGGAACAATGGCAGGTTAAAATCTTTCCTACTGGAAGTAACCCGCGATATTTTTAAAGTTAAAGATAAAAAAACCGGAGGCTACCTGATTGATGTCATCAAAGATCAGGCGAAATCTAAAGGCACAGGAAAATGGACTTCGCAAGTTTCTATGGACTTGCAATTACCTATTCCAACTATAAATGAATCGGTAAGCGCACGCGATCTGTCAAAATTCAAAGAACTCCGTGTTGCACTGTCACAAGCATTACCGCATCAGCAAATTAAAGTTGAAAATGCAGCAGCGTTTGAAGTACAGTTAGAGCAAGCGCTTTATTTTGCTATGATAACCTCTTATGCTCAGGGACTTCATTTATTGGAACAGGCCTCAGCAGAATTCAAATATGAGCTTAACCTGAAAGAAATTTCTCAAATCTGGCGTGGCGGATGTATTATCCGTGCGGTGCTACTTGAAGATATTTATCAGGCCTACAAAAAACAACCGGAGTTACCACATCTATATTCAGATGAGAGCATCCAAAATCAGTTAAAAGAAATTATTCCGGGCACAAGAAATGTTGTGATCACAGCATTAAAAAATGGCATTGCAATTCCTTGCTTCGCCTCTGCACTTACCTATTACGATTCCCTTAGAACTGATAAATCACCATTAAATCTAACCCAGGCACAGAGAGATTTCTTTGGCGCACACACTTTTGAGCGCATTGATGAAGAAGGTATTTTCCATGCCGATTGGAACGAGAACAATTAATTAAATCACAACCCACACTGGATATAATAACATTCTAATGAAAACTAGCCTCAACGTTAACCCAACCATTGTAGTAATTTTTGGCGGTACCGGTGACTTAAATTTGCGCAAACTTGCGCCCGCTCTTTACAACTTATACACAGACGGCTACATGCCTGAAAAGTATGCCATCATTGGAACTGCCCGCAGGCCGCTTACTGATGACAAATTCAGAGAGAACCTAATGGACGGCGTAAACAAATTCTCAAGATCAGGAAAAGTAAAGCAGGAAAAGTGGAACAAATTTGCAGAAAATGTTATTTATAATTCTGTTGATGTAGAGACTCCAGAAAGCTTTGGTTTGCTTAAAAAGAGCATAGAGAAACTTCAGAAAGAGTTTGGTCCTAAAACACAGGTTATCTATTACCTTGCTGTAGCACCAAACCTGTTCCCACTTATTGCTAAGTGCTTGTCAGATTATGGATTAGCAGGAACTGAAGACAACTGCCGTATTGTAATCGAAAAACCTTTTGGAAGAGATCTTGAAACAGCTAAAGAACTAAATTGTATTCTTACCGGCATATTTACCGAGAAACAGATCTATCGTATAGATCATTATCTAGGTAAAGAAACCGTGCAGAACATAATGGCCTTTCGTTTTGCAAACTCATTTTTGGAGCCGCTTTGGAACCGCACTTATATAGATCACGTTCAAATTTCTGTAACAGAGCAACTTGGTGTTGGCGATAGAGGGGGCTATTACGAAGGTGCTGGTGCGTTAAGAGACATGATTCAGAACCACTTGCTTCAATTACTTTGTTTAATTGGTATGGAAACACCAGTAAACTTTGATGCAGATGAGATCAGAAACAAAAAGGTGGATGTATTAAAAGCAATGCGTCCGTTTAGTTCTGAAGACATTCGTTTCAGCACAGTTAGAGGTCAGTATACTAAAGGTTGGGTAGAAGGTAAAGAAGTACCTGGATACAGACATGAAACTGGGGTAGATGCCAATTCAAATACTGAAACCTTTGCTGCAATTAAGTTTTTTGTAGACAACTGGAGATGGCAGGGAATTCCTTTTTACGTACGTACAGGAAAACGTTTGTTCCAGACCTCTTCATTAATTACCATTCAGTTTAAAGATGTACCTCATCATATTTTCCCTTCCGGAGTAACCGAGCACTGGCAACAAAACAGGTTGATCATCAGTATTCAGCCTGAGATGAGTATCCGTTTACAGGTACAAGGTAAAAGACCAGGATTAGACATGGTATTGAATCCAGTTGACATGGTATTTGACTACAAAGGAACCTATAGCTCAGAAACACCCGAGGCTTATGAAACCCTTTTATTAGATGTTATGACAGGCGATCAGACCCAGTTTATGCGTGCCGATCAGGTAGAAGCTGCATGGGAGTTGTTAATGCCGGTTGTTAACGCATGGGAAAGCAAAAAATCTTTAAGCTTCCCTAATTACACTGCAGATTCATGGGGACCAGAAGACGCCGAAGCGCTGATTGCCAGAGACGGTTTCCACTGGTTTGCATTACCACTAAATAAAGAATAATGAATTTATTAATTTATAAAACTCAAAGCGAATTATTTGAGGATCTGATAGACTATATAGTAACTATTGCCAATCAGTCAATTGCAGAAAACGATTGCTTTAATTTTGTACTTACAGGTGGTAACTCACCTAAAGCCTTATATGAATTACTAGCTACCACATACCGCGATAAAATTGACTGGTCTAAAGTATATTTCTTCTTTGGCGATGAGCGCAATGTATTGCCAAATCACGAAAGTTATAACGGTTTAATGGCTAAAAGAGCAATACTAGATCCTTTAAATATTGCCGCTGATCATATATTTTATGTAGATACCACCCTTGCTCCCGAAAAGGCCGCAATTGAGTATAACAAAGCTATATCTGCACATTTTAATGGTGCTGACATCATTTTTGACCTGATCCTGCTAGGAATGGGCGATGATGCACATACTGCTTCATTATTCCCTGGAACATCTATTCTTGACAACAAGGAAGTAGAGGTAGATTCAGTATTCGTAGAAAAACTTTCTACCTACAGAATCAGTTTTACTGCACCGCTAATTAACAAAGCTAAAAACATTGCTTTCCTTGTTTTTGGTGAGACCAAAGCACAAGCTGTAAAACACGTTATCGAAGCGCCAAAAAAGAATACAAAATTGTATCCTTCACAATTAGTCAATCCTGTTGA
Organism: Pedobacter sp. 10L46_2; assembly: GCF_056395165.1. Taxonomy (NCBI): domain Bacteria; kingdom Pseudomonadati; phylum Bacteroidota; class Sphingobacteriia; order Sphingobacteriales; family Sphingobacteriaceae; genus Pedobacter; species Pedobacter sp. 10L46_2. Next base: position 101 of record NZ_JBFTIZ010000293.1, on the reverse strand, counting down.
TGGTAGTGTAACCTGGTTTCTTGATGATGCTGCAGCAAGCCTGTTAGATAGTTAATAAGATTCTAAGAAAAAAAAAGGTGTATCATGATTTATGATACACC
>NZ_JBFTIZ010000292.1:715-8853 GCF_056395165.1 Pedobacter sp. 10L46_2 | reverse complement strand
ATAGAATTCCATGCACGGGATTTAAGTTTATCCAAAAGAAACGACTGCGTAAGCTCATTGTTGAAAAATTGGAGGAAGAGCAGATCGATATTGAGTATTATCCTTTGTTAAAAAGAGGTGTTGATCTTAATTTACCTGATGGCAGAGTTATCTTGAATAAGGATTATACTACCGACTCTGATACCCCTAAAAAATATGGGTATTGTTCTGATACATTGTTTGATGAAACATATTTTAACAACATTGCAGATTGTGATTTGCTGTATCACGAGGCTACATTCTTACATGAAATGCTAGACCGCGCAAATATAACACATCATACGACGGCTTTACAGGCCGGTGAGATAGCCAAAATGACCGGGGCTGCAAAATTGCTTATCGGTCACTTTTCATCAAGATACAAGACGTTGCAACCTCTTTTGGATGAAGCAAAATCTGTTTTTGAAAACACTGAACTTGCAATAGAAGGTAATACTTATATTATTTGATTACTTATCCTTTTTACCCCCACCAAATATGGAGAAGTGAACATAACGTTTTGGGTTTGCTTTCAGATCTATCATCAGGTTATCAAGGCTTTTAGACGCATTGTTTAGATTGTCGTACATTTTTGTATCGTTAACTAACAGGCCTAGTGTTCCTTCACCATTATTGATTTTACCTACTATAGTTTGAAGATCTGCAACAGCTTTATTTGCATTATCTATTGTTTGTTTGAAATTAGCTGCAGCTACCTGATCCGTAATCGAATTGATATTGTTCAAAATGGCAGATATTTTGGCGTTGTTCTGCTTTAGATTGCCCGAAATTGCTTCTACATTGGCAAGAATTGCAGATATGCGGGTGCCTTCTGAACCAACTAGATTATCAACCTTTTTAGAGGTAGATTCTAAAGACGAAAGGGTAGAGGCTATGCTGTTAAAGCTTTTATCAACATTCTTTTGGAAATTTGGATTCAAGATGGAATTCACACTTGTTAGAATGGAGTCCATTTTTCCAATAATTAACTCAGCTTTTTTCTGAACTGGTTGTACCGTTTCAAGAATTCCTTTTTGAACGTTTGCATTCAATGTGTCACCATCCTGAGCAAAATCATTACCAGTACCCAGCGCCATTACAATTGCTTTACTTCCTAAAAGGTCGGTGCTTTCAAGCTTGGCAATACTATTTCTTGGGATCTCGTATTTGCCCTTGATTTTAAGCGTGGCAACAATTGAGCCGTCTGTTTGTAATTCCAGTTTATCTACACGGCCAATTTGATAGCCATTAATTAAAACCGGTTTGGATACCGCCAGACCATCAACACGCGAATATTTTGCATATAAAACAGTTTCACTTGAAAAAATGGCATTCCCCTTTAAAAAATTATATCCTATAATTAACAGGGCTATAGAAAAGGCAGCTAGTATGCCTACTTTGGTTTCGTTTGCTATCTTCATTCAGTGTATGTTCTTGGTATGTATTTACTTAATTTGTTTCGGTTTCCTTTTTGTAAGTTTTTATTGCCTTGAAAATTGAATTAACAATTTCTTCTTGTCCATGCGCTGAATTCATGTATTCTTCTTCGGTAGGGTTAGAAATAAATCCAATTTCTGTTAGTACCGCCGGCATTCCGCATCTTTGAAGAATTAAGAGTCCTTGTTCCTTAATCCCCCTGTTTACTCTATTGTCATCGTTGGTATAATTGTGCTGAATTAATTTAGCTAATTTCAGACTCTTATCCCTAAATATATTTTTGAACAAAGATAGTATAATAAATGTTTCAGGATCATTAGGATCGTAGCCATTATAATTTTGCTTATAATTCTTTTCGAGCTTGATGTCCTCATTTTCCCTAATGGCGGCATCTTGCTCATTTAAGCGGTGAGAACCTGCAACAAATGTTTCAGTGCCACTTGTAGATTTATTCTTTACATACGAATATTTAGGGGTCTTTTTGCCTCTTCTGTTTTTTGTATAACCGGTAACCACCCTTTTATCAGGCATTGAGTTACAGTGAATAGAAATGAAAAGATCGGCTTTATTGTCATTTGCAAGGGCAGCTCTTTTATAAAAATCTACATCAACATCTGTTTTTCTGGTATAAAGGATTTTTACTCCGGGTAATTCTTCTTCGAGCTTTTTGCCTAGCTTTAAAGCTACTTTTAGCGCTACATTTTTTTCCAATGAAAAACTTCCTCTGGCACCAGGCTTCGTTCCGCCATGTCCGGCATCAATAACAATAGTTTTAACTTTATAAGTTTGGGAAAATACTAGTTGTGAACTAAATAAACATAGTAATAATAACAGGGCTGCATTTTTCTTTACACTCATCTAATAATAGTTATTGATTCAATTATTTATCCTTCTATGCTTTTCTTGTAGTTTTCAATAGCCTTTAACAGACAATTGGTTATTTCAGTTTGTCCGGCCTCAGAATTCATATAGTCTTCTTCATCAGGGTTACTTATGAAACCAATTTCGGTTAATATGGCAGGCATACCTGCACGAGCCAAAACTGCGAGACTTTTTTCCTGAACACCACGATCGATGCGGCCAACATTAATGTATTGATCTTGTACCAGTTTAGCCAGTTTTAAACTTTGGGTTCTGAAAGTATTTTTCATTAGAGAAAGTATAATGAAATTTTCAGGATTGTTCGGGTCGAAGCCTTCGTAATTTTCCTTGTAGTTTTCCTCTAAGAATATGGATGCATTTTCTCTTTTAATAGCTTCGTCTTGTTCATTTACGCGTCCCATACCTGAAACAAATGTTTCGACTCCTCTTGTAGATGTGCTTTTTCTGCTAACTGTGCTTGTTATTGGAACTCTTTTCCCCCTGCTGTTTTTTCTATACCCAGTGACTACAGTTGACCTGTATACCGGCATATCATTGCAGTGAATTGAAATGAAAAGATCTGCTTTTGCATTATTTGCGATAGCAATACGCTCATAAAGAGGAATAAAAACATCCTCAGTTCTTGTGTAAATTACTTTTACATCCTTCATATTCGCTTCAATGGCAGCACCCAGGTGTAATGCTGTTTTAAGGGCTACATCTTTTTCAGTAGAGTAGAGCCCTCTTGTACTGCCATCTTTGCCACCATGTCCGGCGTCAATAACAATAGTTTTTATTTTATATTCTTGCGTAAATGCCTGATAATTAGATATAGTAATAATAACTGCAGAAATAAATACAATCAAAATCGCATTTGGTCTGAGCAATGGTATATTTTTCATTAATTTTGAACGTTTTGGATTAAACATTAATGCAAAAATAACATTCACACACGAATTTGAAACTTTTACGGTACATCATTTTTTTAAACTTCATTGTTTTATTAACATCTGTTGGTAATCGAGCCCTTGCTTTGAATAATTTTTCATGGCAGCAAGTAATTAAACAAGCAGACACCACTAAGAAAGGTAACGCACAAACTGCGCCAAAAGATACGACTGCCAGTGAGAAAATAGAATACTCTGCTCAAGATTCCAGTTTTGTGGATAAAGAGAAGGAAATGGTTTACCTATATGGGAAAGCCAGGGTTAAGTACCAGGATTTCGAACTTGATGCCGATTATATTACTTACAATTCAAAAACCAAGCAGATTTATGCCAGTGGAAGAACTGATGCTAAGGGAAAGTATGTCGGCAGGCCTATTGTTAAAATGACCGGGCAATCCACATCGCTTGCAGACTCACTGTTTTATAATACAGAAACCAGTGTTGGTCGTATATGGGGAGTATATACGGAGCAGGAGGGAGGATTCTTTACAGGAGGTAAAGCAAAGAAGCAACCGGATGATGAAATTCATAGTAAAGGCCAGACCTATAGTACCTGTAACCTACCACATCCGCACTTTGGTATTTATATTACAAAGGGCATTGTTACCGAAAATCAGATTATTACCGGCCCTGTATATTTAAAAATAGAGGACATTCCTTTACCTATTGGTTTACCCTTTGCATTTTTTCCCAAGCCTAACAAGAAATCCTCTGGGGTCATTCTGCCCAGTCCTGGTGAAGATTATACAAGAGGTTTTTTTCTGCGGGATGGGGGCTATTACCTTGGTCTAAACGATTACTGGGATGCAAAAATGCTGGCTACAATTTATACCAGAGGTTCATACGAAGGCTCATTACTCTCTAATTATACGAAAAGATATAAGTATAACGGTAACATAAACTTCCGATATTCAAATTCAAGGTATGGTCTGGAAGGTACACCTGAATATACACCAAGAAAGGATTTTAACCTGCAGTGGACGCACAGTCAGAATGCAAATGCAAAACCGGGGACAACATTTTCTGCCTCGGTAGATGCCGGTACAAGTTCCTTTAATCAAAACACAGCCGGGGGAGCCAGTTATGATTATAATCAGTTTACTAAAAATACTTTAAGGTCATCCGTGTCTTATGGCCGGGTTTTTGGCAACGGAATAACCCTTGGTATTGCGGCAGATGGTTCTCAGGAAACACAAAATAAGTCTGTAAGCCTACGCTTACCCGATATCAGTTTAAGTGTCCCAACCTTTAATCCATTTGATTCAAAGGATAGGCTAGGAGAACAAAAGTGGTATCAAAAGATAACCGTTGGTTATAGCATGCAGGCTAGTAATACCATTACAACAACGGAAGATCAGTTATTTAAAAGAGAGTCGCTTAATAAATTTAAAAATGGGGTTAGTCACCAGATCCCAGTAAATATGGCCTTTAATATAGCGGATTATTTTAATTTCAATACAGGGGTATCCTATACCGAGAGGTGGCAATTTCAAACGGTACGTAAATCTTATTTAAAGGTTCTAAATAGCGGTGATCAGGAGATAATTGACACGGTTGCAGGTTTTAAACGCAATGGTGAGTATAGCTTAAACATGGGCGTATCTACAAAGATTTATAGTACGGCTCAGTTTAATAAGTTTGGTAACTTCAAAGCATTGAGGCATGTGATGACCCCTCAGGTAAGTTTTAGCTACAGACCAGATTTTTCGGATGTAGCTAAAGGATATTATAAACTTGCTTACTATACTGACGGAACTCCAAAAATTGGATCGGACGGACAGCAGCAAAAATATTCAATCTTTGAAGGCTCACCTTATGGCTTTCCGGGAGCTGGTCGCTCTGCTTCAATTTCATTCAGTTTAGACAATACGGTTGAAGCAAAGGTGCTTACTCCAAATGATACTACAGGAAAAGGCGATAAAAAAATTCCTATTATCCAGGGTTTAAGTATTAGCGGTTCATTCGATGACTACGTATGGAATGTGGGTAAACTGCCTCGTCTAACTAATTTTGGTTTCTCCTTTAATTATAGTTTAAATCCTGAGGCTTTAAAAAAGAAGAATGAAAACGAACAGAATTTAAAGGATAAAGCTGCAAAGACAGGTATGACACCAGAGCAGTCGGAGGAACTTGCCAAAGTAAGCAGGGACCCTAATGCATTTGTGGATTTTAAAATTCCGTGGAACTTTGCCTTTAGCTATACTTTTAATTACAATACAGACAGGGTTGGTCAAAATTCAACGATCACCAATACTTTGAATTTTAATGGTGATGCCAATATCACCCCGAAATGGAAAGTCCAGTTTAATTCTGGTTGGGATTTTAAGGCGAGTACCTTCTCGCAAACCTCTTTAGCTATATATCGAGATTTACATTGCTGGGATATGAGCTTTAGCTGGATTCCTTTTGGTGCTTATCAGTTTTATTCTGTGGACATCAAAGTAAAAGCATCAGTGCTTCAGGATTTAAAACTGAGCAAGAGAAAGAATTACTATACCCGATTCTAATATTTGAATTTATGCTAGCTGAAATAATAACGATAGGAGATGAGATTCTTATTGGTCAGATTGTAGATACCAATTCTGCCTGGATGGCCAAAGAACTTAATCTGATAGGAATTAAGGTAAAACAAATTACCTCAGTATCTGACGATGCTGATCATATATCTGAAGCTTTAGCACTTGCTGAAAAAAGAGCAAAAGTGATTCTGATTACCGGTGGGCTAGGCCCCACTAAAGATGATATTACAAAAATAACCCTCGCCAAATATTTTAATATGGGGTTTAGGAGGGATGAGGATACATTGGCGCACATTACTGAGATCTTTAAGCGGCATAACAGGCCAATGATCGAATCTAATATAAAACAGGCCGATGTTCCGKAAGGTTGTACGGTTATCAAAAATGAGAACGGGACAGCGCCTTGTATGTGGTTTGAGCATAATGGGAACATCATTGTATCTATGCCAGGTGTTCCATTTGAAATGATGTACCTGATGCAGGAACAGATTCTGCCTCGTTTAAAGGGAGCATTTAAACTTCCATTCATTGTTCATAAAACCATACTTACCGCTAATATAGGAGAGTCATTTTTAGCTGCTGAAATTGAGGATATTGAAAATAGCTTACCTGAGCATATTAAACTTGCATACCTGCCAAGACTAGGTCAGGTACGTTTAAGACTGAGCAGCACAGGAACTAATGAAGCAATACTGAAAAATGAGGTAGAAATTTATGCTCAGCAGATTATTGCTAAAGTAAAGAAAAACGTTGTTGTGGAAGAGGATATTGCCCTTGAAAAGGCAATTCTAAATATAATGGATGAGAGAAAGCTTACGCTTTCGACCGCCGAAAGTTGCACCGGTGGTTATATTGCCCACTTGATTACACAACATCCAGGATGTTCATCTGTTTATGTTGGAGGGGCAGTCGTCTATTCTTATGAACTTAAGGAATCCGTTTTGGGTGTTAGCCCTAAAACCTTAAATAATTACGGTGCAGTGAGCGAACAGACCGTAAAAGAAATGGCTCAGGGAGCAATAGATCATTTTAAAACAGATTATGCTGTAGCGGTAAGTGGAATTGCTGGTCCGGATGGTGGTATGCCTGGTAAACCCGTTGGTACAGTGTGGATTGCGGTAGCGAGTAGTAAGCGTGTTGTGGCAAGGGTTTATAGTTTTGGAAATAAAAGAGCGCAAAACATAGAACGTTCAGCCATAGCAGCTTTGACCATGATTTTGAATGAACTTAACCAATATGGGGATTAAGTGTTCAAAATACTTTACTTTTGCATCCGATATCAATCATGAAATAAAAAATGGCTCAATACGAATTATTGTTACCTAAAATGGGGGAAAGTGTTGCAGAAGCAACCATCATTAAATGGGTTAAACAGCCCGGGGATATGATAGAGATGGATGATACGGTTCTGGAAATTGCTACAGATAAGGTTGATTCTGAAGTTCCATCACCAATAGCAGGTAAGCTAATTAAACAGTTGTTCAAGGAAGATGAAATTGTGCAGGTAGGTACTGTAATTGCGATTATTGAAACTGATTCTGATGCTGCTGAGGATGTTGCAGTTACCATACCTGCGGCAGAACAGTCTATTGTTGAAAGCATTCCCGGAACAGAACAATTGGCATCAAATGATGCCAGAGGCGCTGCGAAAGAAGATAGTGGTTCTGATCGTTTTTATTCTCCTTTAGTGAAAAATATAGCTGCTCGGGAAAATATTGCGATAAGTGAATTAGATGCTATATCTGGTACTGGTGCTGATGGACGTTTGACTAAGGATGACTTGTTAAATTATATTCAAAATAAAAAAGGGGGAGCACCTTCAATAGCTCCTGCTCCACAAGCAGCTAAAACTGAAACATCTGTTAAAGAAGAAACTGTTAAACCTGCATCTGTATCTCAGCCATTGACAAGTGTAAGTGGTGGTGATGAGATTATCGAGATGGATAGGATGCGTAAATTAATTGCCGAACATATGGTAATGAGTAAGCACACTTCGGCTCACGTAACATCATTTGTTGAAGCAGATGTGACTAATCTGGTCCTGTGGCGTGATAAGGTGAAGGGAACCTTTGAAAAACGCGAGAATGAGAAGATTACTTTTACTCCATTATTTATAGAAGCTGTTGCCAAGGCAATAAAAGATTATCCAATGATCAACGTTTCAGTAAATGGAAACCAGATTATTAAAAAGAGAGATATTAACATCGGCATGGCCGCTGCTTTACCTAGTGGGAACCTGATTGTTCCTGTTATTAAAAATGCAGATCAGTTTAATTTGGTTGGATTAACTAAATCGGTAAACGATTTGGCGAAAAGAGCACGTATTTCTAAGCTTAAGCCTGATGAAACGCAAAAT
>NZ_JBFTIZ010000292.1:0-670 GCF_056395165.1 Pedobacter sp. 10L46_2 | reverse complement strand
CAAAATGGAACGTTTACACTGACTAATGTAGGTTCTTTTGGTAATGTAATGGGTACACCTATTATTAATCAACCACAGGTCGCCATTTTAGCCGTAGGCGCAATTAAAAAGAAACCAGCAGTATTAGAAACAGAATTTGGCGATGTAATCGCTATACGCCATATGATGTTCCTTTCGCTTTCCTATGACCATAGAGTTGTAGATGGAGCGTTGGGTGGATCTTTTGTAAGAAGAGTAGCTGATTATCTTGAAAATTGGGATTTGAACAGAGAAATATAAAATAACATAAAGCAAAAGGCCCCGAATGGGGCCTTTTCACTATCAAAACAAAGCAAAAATAATAACTAGTTAAATATCACTTCCTCTTCAGAAACCTTTAAGATTTGCTGTTCGGTGTAAGTGTACCTACCAGTATGAGCAATAAAAACATCCTTTTGCTCAAGAAGGTCGCGGTTAGCCAATAAAGTTTTCAGGCTTACATTTCCAATTACATATTTGTAATCATTACGGGAGAACCGCTCAATAATATTATCTATCTGCAGCTTTTCCAATGTATACTCATGGGTATAGCGCAAATAAACTTCAATGTTTACATTGTCGGTATGAACTAACCCATTGTGTTGATGGTATTTTTTATACTCATAACGATAATCATATCTTAGTGCAGCTA
>NZ_JBFTIZ010000291.1:0-5386 GCF_056395165.1 Pedobacter sp. 10L46_2 | reverse complement strand
GTAATAGGCACCAGTACCAAGCTTTATTCCTCCATGAATGATGCAAGTTTGGATCTGCAACAACTGGTTTTACTGGTTACTAAAAACAGAGCTGATGAAGGTATGTTCTTAATAGAACACATGCTTTTGTTGCCTCCTCAGGTCAAAATAATAAACGACCCTTCAACCGAAGCACCAGAATTAATCCCTGACGATGAAGCCGGCTTTATGCCAATTTGTGTTGATGATGGCTGTAAAGACTGTGAAGATAAAGACCCTTATTCATTTCGGATCAGCATTATCTTACCTGCATATACGCCGCGTTTTCTCAACATCGCTTTTAGGCAATATGCCGAAAGAACAATCAGAATGGAAGCCCCGGCACACACTTTTGTAAAGATTTGCTGGGTAAGCAATGAGCAATTAATCACATTCGAAAATGCGTACAAAGAATGGCTGGATGTAAAATCAGGGAAAACAGAAGACACAACAAATACAAAATTAAACGAGTTTGTAACCATTTTAACCGCATTAAGGTCTATTTATCCGGTGGCCAGACTCGAAGATTGTAGTAGTAGTGAAGAGCGGACGCTCTTTATGCTAAATCAAAACGCATTGGGAACTCTTAAAACATAAAATATTATGGGTAATGTGCTCGACCAAATTAGTAAAGACAATACCCGCTTTACTATTTTCGAAAATGATCAGGTATTAACGGCAGATCAGTTGAATGATTTATTCAACTATCTGGACGTACAGAACAAATTAACACGAACCAAAGCAATTGGTGTCGGGATTATTTATGGACTGGAAATAGGGGTAATAGATAACAAACATCTTGTAGTTTCAAAAGGCGCCGCAATTACTACCGATGGCGATCTATTGTATTTCGATTACGATCAGGAGTTTGATCAGTATGATGTTTTTGAAGATCTAAACGCCAAATATCCTTATTTTCTTAATGATAGTGATCAGCCCTTACCGATGTTCGAATTAAGAGATAGCCGGTTGGTAGGAGCTATACCAGGAAAAGATTTAGCAACGCTGGAGGCAACAACCGGTACTGCACTAAAAGATTATGCAGGTATTTTATACCTGGAAGATTACAACAATGATCCCGATTTATGTACCGGAACAGATTGTGACAATAAAGGCGTTATCGCCGTAAAAGAGCTAAAGATTTTGCTTATCCATAAAAATAATATTGGCGCTTTGCTTCAAAGCATGCCTTCAATGAATAAAGATTATTTTTCACTTGACGACCTCAACATCCCCAGGGTTATGGTTAATACCGACCTGGACACGTATAAAGAGCTTAACGCATCATTTAATAATGCTTTAGTTGTAAAGGACGATATTATAGCCAAGCTTACTAAAGCTTACCAGGTTTGCAAGCTGGTGGTTGAAGATGATTTTGAAGGTGGCGATCCAACAGAGAAGTGGAAAAGCTTACTGGAGGAACAATTTAAGCTTAGTGAGTCCTTTTACGGTCAATATGTATATGATTATGCCCGCGACATTAGTTATGCATATAACGAGCTTAGAGAAAGCTTATTTTCAGATGATATGCTGGCCTCACCAGATGTTGATTTATTTCCTAAACATGTGTTGATTGGTTTGGTTAGGGATGCAACCTTAAAAAATCCAATACCAGTAATTTTTCCAGATTTAAGAATTCCGCCTATAGGAGAACGACCAGTACTCGAAGCCAGACCAATATCTAGTTTGCTTCGCGCAAATATTTTAAAACCAAGTAATATCCGGTTCAATTTTGGCATATTGATCAAGCGGTTCAATAAAATACATATAGATTTGGAATATCGCCATCATTTTTACGAATCGCCGATATTGAACAGCTCTAATGATTCAGATGAAGTAACACGATTCAATTTCATGCGTATTCATAGTATGATAAACAGTTTTAAAGTTCCAAAAGCTGAGGATTTCCGTTCTGTAGATACTGGCCTTAAAATAATACCAAGTCTTTTTGAAGATGCACCACTTGGCGAACGAAGTATACCTTTCTATTATAGTTATAATGCAAGCTTTCCTATAAATCTATACTGGAATTTTAATGCGAACAACCGCAAAAAAGAGAGCCAGATTCTATCTTATAATTCAAATCAATACTCCAATGTTGGCGCTACAATTACCCCCTTAAAATATAACATCCTTAAATACACTTTTTTCAGGGTAGAAGGGCACATAGGGTTTAAACTTGCTGATGTTGAAGCCTCGCTTAACAAAATTATTCTGGAAAATAATTTGCCGATAAATATTATATCTGTTCAGGTTGAGAAGAAATTAGAAACAATTCCTCCAAGGCCATGGTTTTTTCCCCATTTATATATGTATGAAAAATCGATAAAGAGCACATTTTTTGATAGAATGGATGATGCTGACTCAGTTAACGATGATCTTGTAAAAGTAACAGATGCAGCTACCACATTAATTCCTGCAACTGAATTTAAAACTGCCAGGCAAAATGTGTATGATAATGCTGTAGACATTGGTGACGCAAGGTTTGATTATGTAAAGTACCGTTCTGCAGTATCAAACATCATTACTGCAGCCAGCAATGTTAAAGCACAAACCAAACAGTTTACGTTTTCAAATACGGCCATTCCACACGATTTCATACTAAATTCCGACATCCTCAGAAAAACGGATGTTATTTCAAGTATCTATCAAAACACAATAATCAAAAAGAAAACCGGGTTAATGCTCGGCAACTTTATGAAAGAAAATCCTGGCTTGGAACATGCCGGTGGTGTATTACGGGGGGGAACATTTGTAATTGTTTACACTGCAGATGATAAGACAGTAGTGGCTGATTTTATGCTTCCTTACGCCAGTATTGATAAGGATGTGATAAACAACCCACCAATATATACTCCACTTCCTTTACCATTGCCTCCGGGAACGCCAATAATTCCGAAATTCCCAATAGATCATGTTTTCGAAATTATACCTAATTACACTAAAGACCTTAATCTGAAGCTTGTTCCTTATATCAAGGATATAGATTTAGATGATAGGATCAATGTAAGGGTTAATAAAGGAGTAGAGGAAAGCATTAAGGGGTTGAATATTAAACTCGACGGATTTGATAAACGTTTAAACGAGAATTCGTCTTTATTTACCACAGTACTTACACCAACAAAATTTACAGTTCCTGGTAAAGATTTAGGAATAACAGCAGACTTAGATGCTTTAAGAGCTGCTCAAGATAAGATGGAACGCCTTGCCGCCGGAACTCCGGAAAGAATTGCTGCTGAAAAAGATTACATTAAAAATGCCAATGTAATTACCGAAAAACTGGGAAATACGGCAATAACCGGCGATGTAACAAACGCCAGAGATGTAAATGCTGCCTTAGCAGAAGTACAGGGAGGCATCAGCTTAATTAAAGATGAAGCCATAAGAAAAGAAGGAGCCGTTACTGTAGGTAAAGCAAATGTTATTACCAGAGGTTTTAAACTTAATCGCTAATTGTGAATGGTGATGTAATTATCCGCAGGCAAAAAATCAGGCTCCAGGCCAGTGATGAAAAACTTGCGTTTGATTGCAAACAATATTTAAATGAAATAATAACCAGCAAACTACCTGAAATTTATGAACGGATTTTTCACCAAAACATACATCAGGATAGTTATGTAAGCATTAACTCAATTCAGGTTGATCTAGGTAATCTACAGGTAAGCGACTTCAAAACCAGATTTGTACAAATTGTAGAAGAGAAGATTGTTAGCGAGCTTAAAAAACAGTTCGAAGAAAACCCATACAATAGAGATTTCTCTGTAGATGATAATTTTAATCCTGCACCCAATACATCATCATCCTCGATAGAATATAATAGCGAGAAGAACCAGAAAAAAATTGCCTTATTGTATTTTCTTGAAAATGGAACCTATCCCTGGTGGTACGAAAAACAGCTTAGAAAATCACCGTCCGAAGTTCTTAAAGCTTTTGATGAGCAAGAACAAAAAGAATTCTTTCTTAAGTTATTAACTAAAATCAAAGCACTATCCATCCTCGAAGCAGAACGAACATTCAGCAGGTTTACAGATTATATGACAAGTACTGATCTTGAGATCTACATCAACCATCTTATAAATCTGTATCCGGATAATTCTATTAAAATAAACATCAACACACTTCTATGGGAGAAAAATCAAATAGCGAAGCTTTTTAATATTCCGAAAAAGATATTCTTAAAGCAACTGTTAGCTTTTACTATACTAAACGTTGATGAAACAGATCTCATCAAAAACTTCCTGATCTATTTAAAAAAATCCTTTCCTGCCTCAACTGAAGAACTTAAAAATAGACTAAAAGATGCTACGCTTAGCCAAGCCAGCTCCAACTTAAGAAAACATGTTTACGATGATTTGATTGAGGCTAATACAATAAACTTAGCAGACGATCCTAAAAAAGAACAGATAAAAGAATCTGTCAACAACCATCAACTTAAAGAGCGTGTATATATAGAAAATGCAGGATTAATCCTGCTACATCCATTTCTGCCAGCTTACTTTAAAGATTTAGAGATCATTAATAATGAAAATCGATTTATATCTCCCGATTCTCATGTGCGTGCAGCGGTTCTGCTCTATTATTTGCAATGCGGAAACGAAAAATATAATGAATGGGAAATGCCATTGAACAAAATTCTGTGTGGCATGCAGCATATCGACTTAATTCCAAATGGCATTAAACTCAAAAAAAAAGAAAAGGAAGAATCAAAACTACTGCTTCAAACAGTTGTAAGCTACTGGGATGCCTTAAAAGGATCAAGTATTGAAGCACTTCAGAATACATTTTTCCAGCGTCAGGGCAAAATAACGCCCAAAGATAATTCCTGGCTAATCCAGATTGAACGTACCGGAGTTGATATTCTTCTTGATCGTTTGCCCTGGAGCATTGGTACCATTAAACTTCCCTGGTTAAAAGAAATTATACATACAGAATGGTAACGGATGAACAAGTTTTAAAAAAAGATGCATTTCATTTAAATGCATTAGATCTGCTTGATGAAATTAACTGGTTTGAAAAAGTACTTCAAACAAGATTAAAGTTACATTTTGGAGAAGAATGTGAGTATGAATCTATTTATGACGTAGAACCACCTCAATCTGATCATAAAAATTCTGTATTCTCTGAATTTATCCAATTCTATCAACTGTCTTTTTCTGAACGGTTAATTTTAGTTTTAGCTTTGCTTCCACATATTGCTCCCCAATTACTTGATGTTTTTTTCATCAAAACAACATTAAAAGATCGCGGTGTAACAGAGTATGGAGGCTTAAGGGGGGCATTTCACAGCGGTTTTCTGCCAACAGGCGAAACCGCTTCTTTTTTACTCGCAGGTAGTGATTTAAGTAAACGCTTTTGGGTACAACAGTTC
>NZ_JBFTIZ010000290.1:0-5409 GCF_056395165.1 Pedobacter sp. 10L46_2 | reverse complement strand
ATGCTATTCAGAAAGGGAAATTCAGAGAGGACCTTTATCATAGGTTCAATGAATTTTCTATCGGTTTGCCTCCGTTAAGTCAGAGAGGTGACGATATTATGGTTTTTGCATATACGTTTTTGGATGTGGCAAATCAGGAATTGTCGAGGAACGTACAGGGGTTTTCTGAAGAGGTTGTAGATTGTTTCCTTACCTACAATTGGCCAGGTAATGTAAGAGAGCTTAAAAATGTGGTTAGAAGGGCGACCTTGCTTACTGAGAACCAGGAAATACAATTAAAGGCACTTCCTCTTGAAATCTCAACCTATGCCAAAGCATCAGCTATTGAAAGTTCAATTTCTCGTATCGAAAAACCGAGGGATTTGAAAAATGCAGCTCTTGAAGCTGAGTACGATGCTATTTTAAAAGTTTTAAGAGAAGTAAATTTTAATAAAACAAAGGCAGCAAAAATTCTAAATATCGACCGAAAAACGTTGTACAACAAAATGAGAGCGATTAATTTGGATACATAAAGTGTTACTGGTAGTTATTGTCATCTTTATCGGGCTATTGATCCTGGGATATCTCCTTTTTAGGAGTATGTTGGTAGTGGGTGGGCTAAGAGATGAAGTCGCAGCGCTACAAAAGCAGAATAAGTATCTTTTAGAAAGAGTTGAAGTTCTTAATCTTGCCGAGCGAATTACCCACCTTGGAAGCTGGGAGATTTTTGTAGTAAGCGGGCAAGTTAAATGGTCAGAAGAGCTTTATAAAGTGTACGGATTTAAAAATGATGATTTTTTACCTGATATACACATTAATGAACAGGTTATAGCACCTGAATATAGAGAAAAGGTATCTAAAGAATTAAAATCTGCGATTGATAATAAAACATCTTTTGCTGTTGAATACCAGATCATACAACCTTCAGGTAAAAGAAAATACGTGCTGGGTCAGGGGTTTTATATCGAGGGTGAAGACAAACTTGTTGGTACCATCCAGGACATTACTGAGTTAAAAGAAGCTGTTTTAAAGCTCAAGATAAACGAATCGTTATTAAGAGAAGCAGAAATGGTTTCGCATAGCGGAAGTTGGGAATGGATGGATGGTAAGGAGTTTATTCTTTGGTCTGATGAGATGTATAACATACATGGTTTTCTTCCTCATTCAGTATTCGTCAATTTTGCATTTTATAAAAGGCTTGTTCACGAGGATGATCTCCAGCTTTTTATGGATAACTTTTATAAGGCCAAAAAGGATAAAATCTCTTTTAAAATAAACTATAGAATTGTGTTGCCTTCAGGAGAGATCCGGCATGTGCTTACTACAGCAGAGCATAAACGAATAGGTTTAAATGATAACTATGCCTATATTGGAAACACACAGGACGTAACGCAATTAAGAGAAGCTCAGGTACAGCTTGAAGAAAAAGTAGTTGAACTGAATCGCTCTAATCAGGATTTAGAACAATTTGCTTATGTTGCATCACACGATTTACAGGAGCCTTTAAGAAAGATACAAGCTTTTGGAGACCGGCTGAAAGATAAGTATGGTGAGCAGATGAATGCAGAGGCTCAGGATTACATCGGTAGAATGAGGGGAGCCTCTGAGCGAATGCGTGCGTTAATTGATGACCTTCTGGCATTTTCCAAGCTAACAAGGGGTAGTAAAAGTTATTCTAAACTTAAACTTGGCGATGTTGTAAGAAAGACATTAAGCGATCTTGATTTTACAATAGAGCTTAAGAAAGCCATAGTTGACATTGATTTTGAAGAGGACGAAATTGAAGGTGTTGAAAGCCAGCTAGTACAACTTTTTCAAAATTTGATAGGAAATTCTTTAAAGTTCACAAGTCAAAATGAGGTTCCCAACATTTCAATATTTGGAACCACCAAGTATGGGCATGAATTGAATATAGCTGAGATTAACAAAAACCAGTTATATTGTGTTGTTAAAGTAAAAGATAATGGAATTGGTTTTGAAACCGAAGATGCTTTGAAAATATTTGACATTTTTCATCGCTTACATTCAAGAGTTGACTACGAAGGGACAGGTATTGGGTTGGCTATATGTAAGAGGATAGCGGATAATCATTCTGGTTTTATTTTTGCAGAAAGCAAACCTGGTGAAGGGACTGCTTTTGTGGTGATTCTTCCGAAGAAACAAAATAAATGAAAATAATCTGAGAATGAGGCAGGTAAGAGTTTTATTAATAGATGATGATGAAGATGATTACATCCTTACAAAGGAGGTTTTTGATCAGACTTCGGCGTCATATGAGCTGTCGTGGGTCAACAGTTATGAGAAGGGGATTTATGCCATTTTAAAGAAGCAATTTGATGTTTACCTGGTTGATTACCGATTGGGAAAGGGGACAGGAATAGATTTGCTAAATGAAGCAATTAACTCTGGATGTGAAGAACCAATAATTATACTTACAGGTAAGGGCGACTTGGTTATCGACGAACAAGCTATGAATATTGGTGCTGCTGATTACTTGGTGAAAGATGAGATAGACTCCTCCTCATTGGATAGAAGTATTCGATATTCAATTAAGGAAGCGAGCGCAACAAAGGCGTTGAAGGATAGTGAACGGAAATACAGGGCCATTTTTGAACAGGCAAAAGATCCAATTCTCGTGTCTGACTCCTCAGGAAGAATTTATGATATCAATAGTGCGGGATTAAAGTTTCTTGATTATGAGCGATCAGTAATACTGCAATTAAATACAAGTGCAATTTTTAATAATACAGAAGAAGGAGAAAGATTTAGGGAGCTAATGGAAAGCAATGGCTCTCTAAGTGGTTTTGAGTGCGAATTGATTTCAAGTAAATCAGAGGTGTACTGCTGTAGCTTATCTTCATTTATTCAAACGGATATGGTAAATGTGAAAGAGGTTTATCATACCATTATTCATGATCTGAGCCATAGAAAGAACTTAGAGGAACGATCTGTTAGCCTGGGTAAAATGTCAATTTCAGAACATATTGCAAAAGGACTTGGAGAAGAAATCAGGGATCCTTTAAGCACTATAAACCTTGCATTGGACGAACTGGCGGCTGATCCTGCAATTATTTGTAATGAAACAATTCAATCGTACCTGGAAATTATAAAAAGTAATTGCGACAGAGTGAACCAACTGATGCAAAACTTCATTTCCAGCACTGAAACAAAAACCTTAAATCTTCAGCGGCATAATATATTAACGGTAATAGAGGAAGCTATCTCTGATGTGGAGGATTTAATAGTTGGGCACAATATAAAGTTAACAAGGCAATTTCATCAATCTGAGCAGAAGGTATTACTCGATAAACCTAAAATAAAAAATGCGTTGGTTAGTGTTATTAAAAATGCGGCGGAAGCCATGCAGAGTTACCCCAAAATTATTCACATTACATGCACAGCTGATAAGGGGATGTATGAAATCGCCATAGAGGATAATGGTATGGGGGTAGATCCAAAAAATAAGGAAAAGATTTTTGAACCATTTTTCACAACAAAAAAACGTGCCAGCGGATTGGGGCTTACCCATGCCCAACGTGTATTAACTACTCACAATGGTTCCATTAAACTTAAGCAACTTGCACAAGGGAGTTTATTCCTGATTCGCATTCCGATATATCATGAAGGAACGCTCTGGTTTTAACCTAAAGAATTATGTCAATATTTACATATAAGCAGAGGAATAATATCAATCTTGTAATTATAATAGCCCTGGGCTGTTTAATCGCATTTTCTTTACAAGGTATTTTTGGGTCGATATTAAGCACGCTTGTTTTGTATACATTATTGCGGCCCGCCTTTATCTACTTTGTTGACGAGAAGGGGATGAATAGACGTTTTTCGGCCATTTTATTGCTTTTTGTTTCAGTAATTGTTATCATCCTCCCTTTTTATGCATTAAGCAGTATGATGATCAATAAGATTGCGGAACTGCAGAGTGATCCATCATATTTTAAAAATGTTATTTTTAAACTAAAGCACCTGATCCCAATCGATGGGGATCTTCAAAATCTTGTTGAAGAGGGAGTGAAAAAAGCTGGGGTATGGGCCACGGAATTATTCCCTTCACTTATTACCGGAGCGTTTAATATTATTCTGGGCTTACTTTTAATGTATTTTTTACTCTACTTTATGCTGGTAGAGCGAGAAACATTTGAATCTGCTCTGGTAAAATATGCGCCTTTTAGAGAGCAAAACGCACAACGATTTGCCGAAGAAATGCGAAACACAACCTATGCAAATGTTGTAGGTCAGGGGTTTATTGCTTTGGTACAGGGATCTCTTTTGGGGCTTGCCTTTTATGTTTTAGGTTATACTGATCCGGTATTTTGGGGTGTGATAACGGCCTTTATATCGTTTGTTCCAATACTTGGGCCTCCGGTTATTTTTGTGCCGGCTGCGTTGTTGCAAGTTGCAGAAGGCAACAATTTTGCTGGCTGGGCAATGCTGATATTTGGATTTGTGGTGATCATTAACATCGACAATGTAATCCGTTTTATGATTGCAAAGCGGATTGGAAATATTCATCCCATAACCACTGTAATTGGCGTAGTTATTGGTATACCTTTATTTGGGATATTGGGGTTGGTATTTGGCCCATTATTGATATCTTATTTTGTATTATTGATAAAAATATATGAAACAAGCGCTATGGCATCTGAAAGATTGGAGAGAATTAAAACAATTTCAGAGCATGGCGAGTTATAATAATACGGAGAGCGGAAATAGAATATAAATGTTAAACATAAATTAAAATGTCATGAGTGATAATTCAAAAGTATTAATAGGGCTTTTAGCCGGTTTGGCTGCGGGTGCAGCATTGGGATTACTTTTAGCACCTGAAAAAGGAAGTGATACCAGAGATAAATTAAGTCAATCATTAAAAGATCTTGGAGATTCTATCAGAGATAAAGCCGCAGATGAAATAAACCATCTGGCCAGTTTGAAAGATAAGGTTGTAGGGTCTGTTAAAAGCAAGCTTCGTCAATCTGAAGAGGAATTTGTTGACGATGTAGAACACGCTTAATAAACAAGCTTTAAACCAGCAGCATGGAGGAAAATCACGAAAATAAGGAAAAGGGCATTGAGGACTTATATGAAGATGCAAAGAGTTATTTAGATACCAGGGTCGAGTATACTCGCT
The DNA here is from genome assembly GCF_056395165.1 of Pedobacter sp. 10L46_2. Taxonomy (NCBI): domain Bacteria; kingdom Pseudomonadati; phylum Bacteroidota; class Sphingobacteriia; order Sphingobacteriales; family Sphingobacteriaceae; genus Pedobacter; species Pedobacter sp. 10L46_2. The sequence goes on along the minus strand of NZ_JBFTIZ010000290.1, from coordinate 287 downwards.
TATATCTTGTGGAGAAGATTTCGAAGATATTTGCAGATTTGGTAACCAATGCTGTAGTAGCTATATGCTTTATACTTGCTTTCTTGTTTGGTACCTTTACGTTAGCCTTATTCTTGTCAGACCTGCTTGGAAGCTATGCAAGGGGTTTTGGTTGTGTGGCATTAATCTATGTCTTTTTGGCGCTGATTGTTTATTACACGAAAGAAAAATACATCGAGAAGGCAATAATTAACTTTACTATCAGAAATTACTTTAACAAATTGGCGGATAAGGATGAAGAAGATAAG
>NZ_JBFTIZ010000289.1:0-5415 GCF_056395165.1 Pedobacter sp. 10L46_2 | reverse complement strand
GTTTTTTGAACTTGGCATGGCTTTCCAGTATGGCAAGCTCCTCGTCGCTAATAGTTGTTTGTCGGCGTACATATGCCTTGAAAACTTCGAACACCAGATGATATTTTTTTGTGCTAAGTTAAGAATCATCTTTTTGAAATGTTATAGTTTTCGAATCAATGAACAGAAGTTTACACGAAAAATAGTAAATTGAATAAAAAAGCATGTTAAAGAAAACGTATCTCGTAATTGTTGCTTTGTTGAGCTTACATCTCATAGTTCCGGCACAAACTGTTACCATACAAGGAAACCTAATTGGGTTAACTGAAAACCAACTCCAATTTGTTTACAATACTTCCGAAGGGTACAAGGTAGATACAATACATGTTACTGATGGAAAGTTTACCTGGTCTAAGAAGTTATCGGGGCCACGTAAAGCGATGCTTTTCCTGCCAGAGAATTCTTTTCCCTTTTTTATTGAACCAGGAAACATTCGCATTGAGGGTAAGCCAGACAGCGTTGTTGTAATTGGTTCTAAAACATATGATGAATCGATAGCCTATAGTCGCTCATTCAAAGATTTACAACAACAAAGAGATTCGATTCATAAAGCTATTTCGAATGCACCAGCCAATGAACAACCGGCGCTCCGAGAAAAGCAGGTTCGGGTAACGAAGATGTGGACTGAAAGGGAGAATGCATATATCAAGTCACATCCCATGCATGTAATAAGCTCAGATATCGCGGCACGACGGGCAAGTATGGGTGATTATGATGAAGCGCTTCTGGCCTTTAATCTTTTAGATAGAACTATACAGGAATCCCCTGAAGGTAAAGAAATCGCCAGCGCGCTCGCAATTGGTAAAAGGAGCAGAATGGGGGCCAAGGTTCCGGATTTTATTCAAAACGATCCTGAAGGGCGGCCTGTAAATTTCGCGAGCTTTAGAGGTAAGTATGTTTTTATCGATTTTTGGTCAAGTTCATGCGCACCATGCCGGGCAGAAAATCCAAATATATTGAAGGCTTACAATAAATATAAAGACAAGAATTTTACTGTATTGGGCGTTTCTCTCGACGATAATATTGAACTCTGGAAAAATGCCATTAAAGAAGATAAGATGCCATGGACAATGGTTTCTGACCTAAAGGGATTGAAAAATGAAGTTTCTTCCTATTTTGGAATATTTGGTATACCCAGATCGCTTCTTATTGATACAGAGGGAAAAATTATAGCTAAAGACCTAAGGGGTGATGAACTTAAGCAAAAGCTTGATGAACTATTCTCGAGTAATTAATTGTGCGCCGTTGCAAGCGATTTTAACTTGTTGCAATAATCAATTGTTTAATCGCCCCCAAATGATAAGCTGCATGCGGAATTAATGCCAATGTGCCTTGTCTGAATTGCTGATCTGTCCAGTCTTTCCTTTCTGCAATTGCTGCTCTAAGATCCTCATAAGCGCTAAGCAGGTCTTGTTGCAGTTTTTGCCATTCCTGATCATTTACCTCACGGATTCTCCAACTCTCAGCCCAATCGGGCGAAGGCATTTTTCCGTCGAAGAATTCTAGCGCTACACGGATACTCCATCTTAAATGTTCAGTGTGCGCTGCAATAGTTGATCCACCTTCAACAGTAGGGGTTGAGGCCTGTTCGGCATCTATCTGTTCAATTGCTTTGGTAAAACCATGTCCCGGGTATCTATCTATCACCCAAGTGTAGTTGCTTGCCGGACCAACGTATAGTTCATCAAGCAATTCAAGTAATGATGAGATTATTGCTTCCATAAATATGATAACCATTATCTTTTTGAAATGTTTATAATTTTCGAAYCAATGTTTTAGTTGGGTATGTATATAGACTTACATTTGTAATATGACAACGCCCTCTAACCAAATAGAAATACCATTGAGTAAAACCAAGCTTTTTCTTCTTTTTGCTGGTTCATTGGTTTTTGTAATATTAGGAATATGGTTAACTTGGTATGAGCTCACAACCTCGCCTTACCATAGAAAACGACCATATTTTGGCTTAGTAATAGGCCCACTTGCTAACATATTCTTTGGTACTGCCGCATATTTTCTATGTAAAAAGTTGTTCGACAGAAAGCCTGGACTTATCATATCTGATGAAGGAATTTTTGATAATTCTGGTGCGTTCAATATTGGATTAATACCCTGGACAGATGTTTTAAGAATCAAAGAGGTATCTGTAGGTAAACAGACTTTTATAAATGTTGTAGTTAAAGACCCTTTGGCCTACATAGCCAGACAAAAAGAACCCATACAGCGCAGATTGATGAAGATGAGTTATGACATGTATGGTTCAGCTATTGGGATTACCTCGAACGGTTTACAGTGCAGACGAAAAGATCTGTTGGAGTTATTAAAGGCAAATTTCAGGAAATGGAAGAGGAAGCAGAATCAAATAGTCAATGATAATCATATCTCCTGAAATTCAAGTAATGATGAGATTATTGCTTCCATAATAGAATAACCATCATCTTTTTGAAATGTTTTTAATTTCCAAGATCACATTCTTAATGTGTGAAATTAATTTCTCAGTATTTTAAAAGAAATAACAATTTATTTCTTTTAGTTTAATTGTGAGAAATATTATACCTACTAATGGGTATTGTTTCGTGTCTTATTGGAAAGTATATTTAACTAATATTTACATAATGTCTTTTTTACATAAAATTTGTACTGTTTTTATATAAAAGATTTATGTGTCTATACAAGTTCTATTAATCTGTTGAATGTATTTATATCATTAACCTTATAAAACGCTCTCCAAATGGGATTAAAAGCTCTTACTCAATCTGAACTGGAACATAGTTGCCAGGCTCAGCTGTTATCCATAGGAAACAGCATCCGTAATAACATCTTAAGGATAGAAGATATTGGAGATTACATCCCCGGTAGCGTTATGGTACAGGATTTAAGCCGGATGACCAATACATACATGAACAAGAATGGGTGTGATATCCTGAGGCATAGCAGCGAAGAACTGGAATTATTGGGGCCAGCGTATTTCAGCAAATTTTTCCCTGCCGAAGAGATCAGTATCTTAAAATCAGAGCTGCAGCATTTTGCAATGGAAAACGATGCTGGTAAAATACATTCGTTTTTTCAGCGTGTAAGGCCAGATGAGGGTAGCGAATACAAATGGTACTTTACCACTTCAAGGTTATATCCGTCAAACAATCCTGACGAAGGGTTAAGAATGATGCACATAGCTGTTCCTGCCGATACCTTAAGTTATGCAGGAAGAAAGCTAAGTAACCTGGTGCAGGATGATGTACTAATCCGCAAAAACCTGCATAAGTTCGTGTTGCTTACCATTCGAGAGAAGGAAGTAATCCGTCTTATTGTTGAAGGTAAAAGCAGTTTCGAAATTGCAAACTGCCTGTTTCTTTCTATTCATACGGTAAACAACCACCGAAAGAATATCATTCACAAGCTTGAGGTTGCCAGTTTGTCACAGCTGATCAAATTTGCAGTGGCTTTTGCCATCATTTAGTTTTAAAGTAAATCCTTGATACTTAGTGTAAAATGACTAGCGCTAGCTATTTTTTTTAAATAGGCAATTTGTGACCTTGGTATAAACCAGATCTAAAATTAATTGTTATGATATACTCGGTAGTGAAGGGGGATACCCTAAGCAGGATTGCCACAAAGTTTGGCGTTCCAATCAGCAGTTTGATCATATTAAATAATATCACCGATCCTAATCGTCTGTTCATTGGTCAGGAACTGCAAGTTCCCAATATACAGGACGTTCCCGCCAATGCCACATTCACCGCACCTACTTCCGCCAACAGTTTAGTAGCAAGGGCGCGTTCAGTCATAGGTAGTGCTATTGAATACCGGCTTGGCGCAGGTGGAATGTTACCCACACTTCCCAAACCTTCATCTGATGGTTTTTGTGATTGCAGTGGATTTGTATGCTGGGTACTAGGGCTATCCAGGCAGACCAAGAGTCCTTTTTATAAAAATTTCGGTGGATGGATCTATACCGATTCCATGGAAGCAGATGTAAAAGCGACGAGCGGAATATTTGATAAACTCAGCGTACCTGAACCAGGTTGTATCGTTGTTTATGGAGCTTTGGAAAAGATAGGACACGTTGGAATTGTTTCAGAAGTCACTGGTGGAAAGATGTCAAAAGTCGTTCACTGTAGTTCAGGTAATTCCAGAAGATTTGAAAAACGCGCTATACAGGAGACACTACCCACTGTCTTCGAACGCCCAGATATATTGTGGGGTAAATTTGTAGGTTAAAGCAACAAATTATGAACAAGTCAACCGTCTTATTCCGAAATACAACAGCATTAATCCTTCTTTTGGCAGGAATATATCTTTCCATTTCTGCAATCATCGCCCTTCCTTTGTTGGAGGAAGAGGCCGGTTATAAGAAAGATGAATATTATAAACTAAATGAACGGATTGATGAACAGATGAAGCCGACGCTGGCCTATCTCAATGATATTAGCATAGATTCTAATACGAAATTGAAGTTCGACAGTATATCTGTACTATTAGGCAATACTAATAGGTCAGAAACTATTGATGCAAGATTTAACATGAATAAGCGGAATGTAATGGAAAGCATTAAAGATCAGGCAGAACATTGCAAGCAACTTTATGAAAACACAGGAGTACTAGGCAAGATCAAGAAAGATGCCTATGCAAGCAAGATTGTGCTTAATTATTCTGAACTCTGTAACGAGACTAAGCAAGAGGTATTCAAAAAGTATCAGGGTGCTCTTATTCAAATTTCCAGGCTATATGCTATTGCGCTCAAAGATAAATCTCCTAACCATCAGATCACCAGAAAAGAAAATCTTAAGCTTGATGACTTATTCCTGGCTTTTGTACCCAAAGAAGTTAGGGAACCACTCCAAATGAAAAATTCTGGAATGGGTGCTTTTTTTCCCGCACGCTGGGCGATGGATGCACAGTCACAAAATATAGCCATTATTATCGGCTTAGTGGGTTTTGCACTCTTTGGTGCTGTTCTAGGTGCTTTTAGTAAGCCGGGATTTAATAACGTTAATATAGATAATATTCGTACAGATGGATTAATCTACTATGAGATTCTTGTTGTTCTAGTGAGGGGATTTTCTGCCGCATTAGTTGTATACCTTTCTCTAAAAGGTGGGCTCTCCTTGATTACGACAACAAGTTCAGACAAAATTAATCCATACGTCATCCTTTTCCTATGCTTCATTTCAGCAGTTTTTAGTGATAACATTTGGGAATGGGCTAAAACAAAGCTTGTGAGCAGTGATCCTAAAAAGGATCCAAATGATCCTAACGATCCAAATGGAAATACTGGGGTATCAGTAGGAAATACCGATCCCGAATCTTCCGGAGGCGGTGCAGACATCGGAGCAGAGATACCAGCAGAATTACCAATTGCTCCCGGAGCAATTGCAG
>NZ_JBFTIZ010000288.1:0-11217 GCF_056395165.1 Pedobacter sp. 10L46_2 | reverse complement strand
GGTATACTGAACTTCTGAATATAATATAGGAATGGAAAAGCCCCATTATTAAAGCATAAAACAAAAAGGATGCAAAATAAAAAAAGGAATCTGGTTAAAATGAGAGAGACGTATTTGGCCATATTGTATGTTCGGTTCTGATTGCTATAAGCAATTGTTAAAGTAAGAAAATAGTTCCTATCTTGTTCTACAAGAATAGAATTTTTTAACAAATAGCAATTCAACGCATCTCTTAATGAAACAACTTCTAATAATAGCTCTAATTTCATTATCAATTACTTCATGTAATTACGCACAGCAGCCTGCAAATGTCAACTCAGAATTACCTGGTAAAGCAATCAGTTATGAGGATTGGAAAAAAGAAGCGCAAACTAATATCAGGTTAAATCCCAAGTTTGGAGATGCTGTTAAAACGGACTCTCAAAAAGAAGCAGATCAACAGCTTATAGATGATTACCTGAAGCAACAAGGTAACCACCATAAAGGTGCAGAGATACTTATAAAACTGGGTTTTGAATATCTTTATAAAGGCGATGTTAGAACAGCAATGTACAGGTTTAATCAGGCGTGGTTACTGGAACCTAAAAATGAAAATGTATTCTGGGGATTTTCTGCTGTTTATTTTACACTAGGGGATCATGAAAAAGCGATGGAACAATTGAATGAGGGACTGAGTTTGAATCCTAATAGCTCAAACTTACTTACTGATAAAGCAACAATCTATTACGCCAGATTTCCCAACAGCAACAATCCCAAGGATTTGTCTGCCGCTATTGATTTATTAATCCAGTCGTATAAGATAGATCCTAAAAATCAAAATACTTTATTTAAGCTATCGGCAGTGTATTTTATGAAGCAGGATTGTAAAAATGCCCTGAAATATTATAATGAATGCAAGAAACTGGGAGGAAGGCCTATCACCAAAGAATTTACTGAAGCAATTCAAAAGCAATGCCCATAATATCTGATCATTTTTTCTAAATTTAGGCACCTAAACCAATTTAACCATGAAATTTATTTACTCCATTATGGGTATTTTGCTTACTGCTATGTTAAGTACAGCTCAGGCACAGCAAAAAGAAACTCCCAGTAAGCACGTCAAGAATAAGGTAATTGTAGCTTATGTTACGTCGTGGGGTAAGGTTTTACCCGATCCTAAACTGGTTACACACATCAATTATGCTTTTGGCCATGTAAATAAAACATTTGATGGCGTTACTATCGAGAATGAAGGCCGTTTGAAAGATATTGTTGAATTAAAATCTAAACATCCAAAGCTTAAAGTTTTGCTGTCTATTGGTGGGTGGAAAAGTGGAAGATTTAGTGAAATGGCTGCGTCTGTGGAAAACAGAAGCAAATTTGTTGACGATTGCCAAAGAGTAGTAAGTTCATTTAACTTAGATGGAATAGATATAGACTGGGAATATCCCACAAGTTCCGAAGCTGGAATATCTTCTTCCCCAGATGATACCAAAAACTATACTTTACTGATGTCTCAGATTAGAAATAAGATTGGTCATAAAAAATTACTGACATTGGCGTCTGTTTCAAATGCAAAGTATATCGATTTTAAGGCGATTACACCAATAGTGGATTTTGTGAATGTGATGACGTATGACATGGGGACCCCTCCAAATCATCATGCAGGCCTTTATCATTCAGAGTATACCAAAGACATCAGTGTGGATGAAGGGGTGACTGCACATTTAAATGCAGGTGTACCCGCCAACAAACTAGTTCTTGGGATTCCATTTTATGGGCATGGTAAAGGTGATATTGCCTGGTATATCGATTATAAAGACATCGTAAAACTAAACGGTTATACAAAAAAATGGGATGATGTGGCTAAAGCTCCTTATTTAGTGAATGATGCAGGAGAGTTTGTATTGACCTATGAAACGCCGCAGTCTATTGCTATAAAATGCGCTTATTTGCTTGAAAAGGGAATGCTCGGTGCGATGTACTGGGACTATACCGCAGATACTGAAGACGGGGAGTTGCGAAAAGCAATACACTCCGGTGTTTACAGCAGATAAAAGAGCAATCTAAAATCATTATTTCTCTTTTTCCAGAAAATCAGCAAGCTCTGCAGATTTGTTAAACTGTGGGTTGTGATCTGCTTTAAATATCAGGTATTTATAACCCCTTTCTTTGGCCCTCTCACCATATGCATAAAAGCTGTCTTTTTCAGGTTCTGTACCTTCTTGCACAGTTAATATGTATGTCGCAGGCAATTTTAAGGCCCTAGGGTTTTTTCTTGAAACAGGCTGAGTGAAGGTTTTGACAGACTGGGGTACATCTTTTGGAAGTGGCTGGTTTGGTTTAACCCATTGGGGAATCATAAAACCATTTGTTGATGCCATTCCAATATCATTAGTGCCAGTTTTTTTGGAAGTAGCTAAACTTTCTCCATCGTTAGGCAAAATTGCATCAAGAAAAACCAGCTTTTTAATTCGATCCGGGATACTATCGGCAACTCCGGTAATTACCATGCCTCCATAACTATGACCAACTAAAATAACATTGTGTATGTTTTCATAAAGAATCAGATTAACCACATCTTTGATGTGGGTATTCAGATCAATGTCAGGAGAACTCAAGTGGACACGTTCACCTTGACCGGTTAAACTTGGTCTGTAAACAATGTTGCCGTGGTTGGACATTATTTCATCAACATTTTTAAAAGCCCAGCTACCTCCCCATGCTCCGTGAACGATTACATATACAGGTTTTTCCTGAGCTAATGCATAATTGGCGACTAATAAACTTAAAATGCAAGTGACTATTCGTAGTGACTTTTTTGTGAATAAGACCATAATATGGGGATTGGGTTAGTGTTAAAATAATAGAACGCGCACCGTACACTGTATCGGTTTAAATATAGCAATACTTATTAGTAAGGATGGCAAGATTTTGTCTGAATATTAATGTAAGCAAGCATGCAACATTTACAATACGGTAGTGTCTTATAGGCATTAACCGCTTTAAATGAAACACTACATATTTCTGTTTTTCTTGCTTTCATATACACTGGTATGTCAGGCTCAGGATCCTTCAGTGCAAAAGAAATTGCAGGCGGTGAGAACTACCGAAAGCCCAAAAATAGATGGTATTCTCGATGATCACTGTTGGATAGATGTTCCTATCGCTACTGATTTTTTTGAAATCAGACCTGTACCAGGCAGGGTAGAAGGAAAGGAGAAGCGTACGGAGATGAAGGTGCTATATGACGATGCTGCAGTATATGTTTATGCGCGGATGTATGATCATCCTGATAGTGTTTCTCATGAATTGGTTTCGCGGGATAATATTGGCAATGCCGATTTTATCTCCATAGTTTTCGACCCTTTTTACGACAAGATGAATGGCAATGGTTTTTTTGTTACCGCTGCGGGAGTTCAGTTTGATGCCAAATACTCGCAAATTGGCGATGAAGATGAGAACTGGAATGCTGTTTGGGAAAGTGCAGTTAAGATCGATGATAAAGGCTGGACTGCTGAGATGAAAATTCCTTATTCTGCTTTGCGTTTTTCTGCCAAAGAGATTCAAAACTGGGGACTAAACTTCAGTCGCCGAATCCAGCGCACAAATGTTCAAACATTTTGGAATTTTGTTAATCCCAATGTAAATGGTTTTATTAATCAGGAGGGGCTTTGGATGGGCGTTAAGGACATAAAACCACCATTACGTTTATCATTTTCCCCTTATCTGTCTGCTTATGTAAACCATTATCCGGCCAATATTCCAGGTATAAAAAACACAACCGCGCGTTTCAATGGCGGTATGGATGTTAAGTATGGTATTAACAACAGCTTTACCTTAGATATGACCTTGGTGCCGGATTTTGGTCAGGTGCAGTCCGATAACCGAATTCTGAACCTAACACCCTTTGAAGTTAAGTTTAATGAAAACCGACAGTTTTTTACAGAAGGAACTGAACTGTTTAATAAGGGAGATCTGTTTTATTCAAAGCGCATTGGCTCTATTCCAAAATACTATAATCGTTCTGATATAAGCAGCACTGAAACCATCATTAAAGATCAAAGTGAAGCCAAAGTGCTAAATGCCACAAAGGTTTCCGGTAGAACCGCAAAAGGACTTGGCATAGGTATTTTTAACGCGATAACTAAAGCCATGCAAACCGAGGTTGAAGACCAGCAAGGGAGTATAAGAGAAACTGAAACTCAACCGCTAACCAATTACAACATTCTGGTATTCGATCAGTCTTTAAAAAACAACAGCTCTGCAACTTTTATCAATACCAATGTTTTAAGGCAGGGCTCTGCCTACGATGCTAACGTAAGCGCTTTATTGTTCAACCTTAATGACAAAAAGAATGTTTACTTTTTTAATGGGGCAGGTAAAATGAGCTATCTAAAAGGAGCCACCAGCAGAACAGGTTTTAATTATGAATTTAAAGGTGGTAAGCAGAGCGGAAATTTCAGATGGAGCTATAATCAGGTATATGCTGATGACAAGTTCGATAAATCTGATATGGGCTTTTTTACCAACAATAATTTTTTAGACCAGCTTGTTAGGTTTGGATATAATAATTACAAGCCAACCTCATGGTATAACCAACTAGAAAGCTGGTTAAATTTTGAATATTCCCGGCGTGTTAATCCCGGCGATTATCAGCGTTTTGGTGTCGTTACCGGTGCCTGGGTGCAATTTAAAAGTATTTGGTCGGTTGAAGTGGATTTAGACTACGGGCCAGAGGGAAACGATTTTTATGAAGCCCGAAACGGTCAATTGTACAGAACGCCTGCCCGGTTTGGGGCATCTGTTTATGTAAATCCAAATAATGCAAAGGCATATAACTTTGGAGGAAATGTAAAGTACTTCAAAAAGGAACTTTTCAATGGAAGGGAATATAATTTCTATTTTTTCCAGAACTTAAGATTAAATGACAGGATCGCTTTTGGTCTTGATTTGAATTTTAATCCAAGCTACGATTATGTCAGCTGGATAAAAGCGCAAGGTGATCAGGCAATTTTTTCCCGATATAACCGGAACACAGTAGAAAACTCATTTGATGCAAAATATTCATTCAGCAATAAGATGGGAGTGTCTGTTGTATTGCGGCACTATTGGAGTGATAGGAGAAATAAAGAATTTTATCTGTTAACCAATCAGGGTACGCTTGCTGCTTATCAGGGTGCTCCACTTACTGCAATGGATAGGAATTACAATGTTTTTAATGTCGATTTAATCTATGTTTGGCAGTTTGCCCCCGGAAGTGAACTTACCTTGTCATATAAGCAAGCTGCCGAAACCAATGATGATTTTTATACTAAACGCTATAACAGAAATTTCGAGGATATAGGTAAATAAATTGCCATCCAAATCACGAATAGAATTGATCTGGCGATCAAATGTATTTTGTTGTTTACAAAGGAAGTTTTGGGCTATTATTTGTGTATTATTAGGTACACACAAATGTAACCACTATGAAAAAGCTTCTCATGGTTGTACTGGCTAGCTATGCCATCACAGCCCGTGCCCAGGTGCACGAATCCCAAAACTTTCTTTACCTTAATTCCGACTCCGTAATCTATGCTAAAAGGATCATTTTCCGGCCTGATTTTTCTGGATTTTGGCAGCTACGGGCCGATTCCCGAAGAATTTCGCCCGAAAAAGTAAAATTCTTTAGTAACGAAAATGGTTTCTTCGCCAATACCAGGAGAGTCACTTTCGGACGCACTGCCGAATTCGCCGAGCGTATTGCAGAGGGAAAAATTAATATTTTTCAGGAAATTCCTTATGATGAATTTCTGGACGATAGGGCATACAGATATGGAGGCAGGCCAGAGCCTGTTGTTAACCTTCGGATGTATTACAACAAAGGATTCGATAATTTGAAAAAAGTAAATTATCAAAACCTTAAAAACGACATGGCCGATAATCCGGAAAGCATGGATATGCTGGCTGGCTACAGAAGAAGTATGAATACCAGCAAAATATTATATGCTGCTGCCGGAGCATCATTTGTGGCTGGTATTGTTTCTTTTCTGGTAAAAGGTAACAATATGCAAAAACTATCGCATACTGGATTCGGTCAGAGCAGTATGAACACAAAAGGTCCAAATGTTACGGGTACTTTATTGTTCTGGGGACTTGCTGCGGGTCTTGGCGTAGGAGGGTTTGTTGTACATACATCTGGATCAAGACATCTCGAAAGCGCTGTGGATGTTTATAACAGATAGTCTTCTACTTATCCATGAATGTTGGTATATTTAAGGAAATAAACCGAACCTCAACTATCTCAAAGCTAAATGGAAAGAAGAAAATTCCTTCAACTAGGGGTGGGTTTAACAGCTGCAAGCCTATTTACACCTGCATTTGTTAAATCCAACCCTTTAATTATACCAAACAAGTTACCGCTCTGGCGTGGCTTTAATCTGTTAGAGAAATTTAATGGAGACCATAACCAACCTTTTAAAAAAGAAGATTTTCAAATGATGGCCAAATGGGGTTTTAACTTTGCCCGTTTACCAATGTCATACCACTGCTGGTCAAAACCTGATAATTGGCTTCAAATGGACGAAAATGTGTTGAAAGAAATAGATCAGGCAATTGACTACGGAATTAAATACAAGATTCATGTTAACCTTAACCTCCATCGTGTCCCGGGTTATTGTGTTAATCCACCGGCAGAGCCACTTAATTTATGGAAAGATGAGAAGGCTTTAGAAGCTGCTGCCTTCCATTGGCAAACCCTGGCCAAACGATACAAGAGGATCAATAGTAAGAAATTGAGCTTCGATCTGATTAATGAGCCTTCAAATGTTGAGGAGCCAGATTACGTGCGGGTAGTTACACGGATTGTTAATGCCATCCGGCAAGAAGATCCTGATCGATTAATTGTTATTGATGGACTCCATTATGGAACTAAACCCGTATTTGGGGCATCCGACTTAAATGTTGGACAAAGTACCCGGGGATACGGACCTATGCAGGTAAGTCACTATAAAGCATCCTGGGTTAAAGCAGATTGGCCTGTTCCAACCTGGCCTTTAAATCCAGAAAGCAACGACAAGTGGGATAAAGATCGGTTAAAACTGGAAATATTTGATCCCTGGAAAAAGCTAATGGACCAGGGCGTAGGAGTACATGTTGGCGAATGGGGAGCATACCAGCATACTCCTCATGATGTATCGCTTGCATGGATGAAAGATAATCTGGAAATATGGAAGGAAAATGGCTGGGGCTGGTCGCTATGGAATTTGCGTGGTAGTTTTGGTATTCTTGACAGCGAGCGGCAAGATGTAGAATATGAAGATTACAATGGCCATAAGCTAGATCGTAAAATGCTGGAGCTGCTACAGCAATATTAAGATAAGTATTAAGATAGGTTGCTATACTAACACAGATTCCTTAAAATACCTGGCTTTATAATCCAATGGGGATAAGCCAGTTATTTTTTTGAAAACGCCTCTAAATGCTTTGTCATCTGAATAGCCAACTTCATTCATAACTTCATAAACGGTCTTATTTCCTTTTTCAAGTGTGCTTTTAGCAACTTCTACTTTTACTCTTTGCAAATATTCCACGGGAGTATTGCCAACTGCTTTAATGAATCGTCTGTCAAAATTTCTTCGGCTAATGGCAAGCTTTGAGGCAAGTTCCTCAAAGGAAATTTTCTCGCTTAGATTTTCTTCTATATAACTTTGTGCTTTACTAATAAGTTCATCGCCATGGTTTTTTTGTGTTCTGAAAATGTGAAAAGGCGACTGTGATGATCTTTCAATGTCAATTTGAAAAATCTTTGAGCAGATAATAGCTACCTCTCTGTTAAAATACTCTCCAACCAGAAAAAGTATCAGGTTCAAAAATGAATATCCACCCCCGTTGGTATATATTCCTCGTTCAGCGGTAATGAGCTTATCAATTTGAAGATTAATATTTGGAAACAACCGTCTAAAATCAGCCTGTGGCTGCGAGCAAAAATGCCCCGGAACACATTGAGGCAACTTCAGTACCACCCATATACTGTTCCTTTATCCATGCAATTAGAGAAGCATTGTTTTCCAGCAGATCAATGTCATAAGAAACAGAGGGGATGATCAGCAGATCAGTTTTTTCTATATCATTAATATTTATAGGTTTAATAGAAAAGAAACCGTCATCAACCTTTAACTCTGGCACAAATCCGGCTATCCTTACTTCCATCATGGGTTTGTTACCCATTTTTTGCCAAATGTCATTCGCGCGTGTTAGTATTTCAAATGAACCGGTTATGCTACTCAGGTTAATTTCCCCTTCAGGAACAACTATAGTCACTAGCTTCATGGTAAAAGTTTTTATTAAAGATACCAGATTCAGATCTTAATTTAAAACTCAGGTTCTCAATAGTATTGTGTTTCTCCAAAAAGGTTAATACGCCAGCAAACGACCGCAGGCAATAATTGCTACCCATACGGTGATCGAAACAAGGGCCGATATTTTTGTGGAAAACGGAAGTTCTTGATTTTGGGCGTCAGATTTAGGTTTGAATAAGAGTTTATGAAACACCAATACAATAAGGGCTGCAATTATCAGCAAAGCCATTTTTAGCCAGAATGTTGGGTCTATACCAAGGGTTTTTGAATTGGTCATGAATAATAACATTCCAGAGGGTATAACCAACAGCAATGCTTTTCTTGACCAGGGAAGCAAATGGCAGGATAAGCCGAATATGGAAAGGCTTTTTGAAAAACCCAGCAACCGCAGGTCGAACATAAATGCAGCGCCCACTAAAATTACAATTCCTGTGATGTGTACAATTTCCAAAGCCGGGTACAACCACAAGGATTGACGAATAGCAGCCGCCAAGGCTGTATTTTCTAACCAGCTGAGGAGATCAGATATAAACAAAGGCACAGCTATCGCAATTCGTATTTTACACTGTCTACAAATATCCTTTCTGCCCTCATTTCTGTTTTTTTAGTTTTATGAGGATAAGCAACCAACCTTACTTCTGTCCCCTTTTTAATCATATCAGCAGTTAGCCCACGATCTGTCATGCGGCTGGTAGGGGCTAAATAAACTGTCCATAATTGTTTTTTGTATTTTACTTTAGCCAAGGCATGCGGATTTTCATATACCGACTCTTCAATTGTGGTTTTAAAATCCAATACTTTTTTTTGATCATAATCAGCCCAACCATGGTGGAAAGCTGTGAAGGAAACGCAGAGCAAACAAAAGATTGCCAGCGAAATGCTTTTAAAATAATTCATAACCTGCAGATTTAATGATAGTTGAATATACCAAAAAAAATCCTTTGATCAAATAGCTTCTACAGGGAGCTTCGAACTTCCAGCTTCCATGGATTCTCAACTGTGTTAATCCCTTTTGTTTTGATCAGCTTTGCCATGGTCTTTCCCATCAGCTTAAAGTCGGTAGAAAGTGTCGTGATCCCACCGGCAAGAAGCTCTTTAAGGGGGGTATCATTGTAAGATATGATCCCAAAATCAGTACCTGCGGTAAGCTGTTGAGCAGTGGCCTGCTTCAAAAGATCCACCAGGTCCCTGTCATTCACCACAATAAATAAATCACCTTTTTCTATTGTTCTTGTGGTAGTCACAGAAAGATAGTCGTGGCCAAACCCATACTTGCTGCAAAACACTTTAAGACCATCATAACGCTCCAAAGGCTCCTTTTCTTCCTTTTGAATCATATAAATGTGCCTGTATTTGCGAATCAATTCTATGGCTGATTCCAAAGCCTCGTAGGTATCTGTTTCAAAATTCTGTGCCACCGATGAATATTTTCCTTTCAAATCTGCATGGAAATGGTCCAGCAAAAACACCCTGCCCGATAAAGATTCCAACAGCGGTTCAATTCCCTGAAACTTTCCCGACATGATGATGTAATCTGTATACTTGTTATTGGCATCATTTACCAACGTTTCAAAAACCTTTCTGTTGTAATTATGAAAATACAGATCAACTGTGGCGCTATTCCCAGCCGATTCCACAAAAGAGTTGAACAGGTCTTCTTTAAATTCATTGAATTCATTGAAGAGCAGGAATATATGATGTCCTGTCTGAATTTTGGTGCTCTTCACAAAATAACCAACCCCGTGGTTGGATGCAATAATACCTTTTGACATCAGTTCGCGTAAGCCCGCAAACACTGTGTCACGCGATAGGCCATACTCAGTTCTGAAATCATTGATAGAAGGTATCCTGTCTCCATTCTTGTATTCCTCTGTGCCTATTCGATCAATCACATGGCTTACTACAAGTTTATATTTTGATTTATTTTCTTTCACGTTTGGTGTATTGCTGGCAAATATAGTTACTTGCCAGACAAACATCGTAAATAAAAAATAAAAAAATCGTACCAGTTCGTACCAGTTGTAAAATATTTATATATTTGGAGACCAAACCACACACAATGAAACACTATTTCTTATTAAGCATCGGCATTACCACTGCTCTTTTTACCGATAGCATGGCACAAACCACTGGTGTTAACCAGAATGTCCAGCTAACCCAAAGCCTTAAAGCAAACATAAATGACACTTTCTGGAGTCCTAAATTCGAGCTTTGGAGAACCACAACTGCCAACGATGTGCTGAATAAGTTCGAAGGACAACACCTGCCTGCAAAAGAACAGGAAAGTAATAATGTGTTTAACAATTTCGATAAGATTGCCCAGGGAAAAAAAGGAACAGGCAGTCATGCAGGTTTGCCCTGGTTTGACGGCTTGATCTATGAAAGCATTCGCGGAATAGGTGATCTCACCATTCAGCATCCCGATCCAATATTACAGGCACGACTTGATGGGTATATAGATCGTATCTATGCTGCTCAAAAGGCCGATCCCAACGGATATATCAATACCTATACCGATCTAATGGAACCAACCCATCACTGGGGAGATAACGGTGGGCTTTTACGTTTTCAACACGATGTTTACAATGCAGGTATGCTCATAGAGGCAGGCGTTCACTATTACAATGCCACAGGTAAAACCAAACTGCTCGAAGTTGCTACCCGTTTTGCAAATTACATGAGCAACCTGATGGATTACATGAGCAACCTGATGGGGGTACCAGCCCACTCCGGGCCAGAGGAAGCGGTTATGAAATTATACTGGCTATATAAAAACAACCCTGGTCTTAAAAAGAAAATGGAGGTTCCGGTAAATGAAAAGGCTTATTATGATTTGGTAAGGTTCTGGATCGAAAATCGTGGTAACCACATCAACAATCGTGGTAACCACATCAAC
>NZ_JBFTIZ010000287.1:1353-6788 GCF_056395165.1 Pedobacter sp. 10L46_2 | reverse complement strand
ACATAGAATAGCTTATAATGCATATGAAATTAATTGCAGTTGTATTTATAGTGTTGTATTTATACAGCCTGTCGTTCGGGGTTTTTATGACAAATTTATTTAGAATCCCTACGCCTCTTATTTTCTGTTTACCACTTATTTTTTTGTTTAGGGAAAAAGATGGGCTAGGATTTTTGTACAAAACGGAGCTTCTTCTTCTTGGGGGCGCTATTTTCTTGTACAATGCGATTGGTTTTTCAGATTACATGGTGTTTATGGCCAATACCTTATGCATTGGAATGTGCGCGCTTTACTTTAATTATTTTGTAGGTGCAGATAAAGAGCGATTTACGATTTCTGTTTATATTTTTTTTGCCTTGCTGACATTTTCATCAATTGTAATGGTTCTTAATCCATTTTATTTATCAGAAATAAATAATCTAAGGTCGATGCTGATGGGAGAACCGGTCGTGCAGAGTCCTTCGGGAATAGCAACATATCAATTTAACTTTGGTTATCAATTGGCCGCCCTGGTTCCATTTCTATTGATTTTTACTCTAGTGTTTGACAAAGCGCTTGTTATTAAAATAGTTAGTCTTTTGGCTTGTTTACTGTTTATATATCTGGGTATGCAACGCTCGGTATTTGTAGGTTTTGTTTTCTCGGTATTCTTGTTCCTGATATTGTATTACAATTACAAAGCGATTTTTATTGTGGTGTTTGCTGTTTGTGCAGCTTTTGTATTCTACACATACATTTTGAAAGATAATACAGACTCTTATAATAACATTCTTACCAAGAATGAACATAATATGGAGGAATACAATAGATCAACCCTGGCTGCTGAAAACTTAAGAATCTATTCGGATTATCCTTATGGGCTTATATTTTATGGGAAGGATTGGTCAGACGTTACTTATCGTAATGAGGTGTTCTCGTCGGGGATTACTTCGCACAATGCCTACCTGATGTTTCTTACCTATGTCGGACCTTTTTTGGGTTTGGGAATATTGGCCGGATTGTATTATAAGATTTCAAAGATCATTATCAATGCATTTCGAAATGTTAAGAAGAAGAAATATGCGTTGATGATTTGTCTTTGTTGTTCATTTATTGCCGTTTCCATCAATTCACTGTCGCACAACTCATGGCTTGTTAGCGCAAACGGCCCTACCTTTTTCCTGTATTTCGCGATTCTGCACTTAAACTTTTTGCTGAACAGAGAAGCTGATCTGGATGAGGATGTAGTTGTAACCCATATTTAAAGCCGAATGATATGGATAAGGAAACCATTAGAGATATCATAGACTGGGATATTACAAACTGGTGGAGGGCAATTGATTATCTGGATAAGAATGTGCCAGCAAACGAGAAGAGTACACAATGTTTGGAATTGGGCGCGGCACGTGGTGGGCTATCACTTTGGCTTGCACTTAGAGGCAACTCAGTACTATGTACGGATCTTAAAAATCCGGAGCCTATAGCAGGTGAAATTCATTGTAAGTATGAATGTGGCATTAATATAAGGTATGCGGCTTTGGATGCAACGGATATTCCTTTTAAGAACCAATTTGACATTATCGTATTTAAATCTATCCTGGGTGGGATTAGCCAGAATAATAGAAATGAATATAAAGCAAAAACGCTAAATGAGATTTATGGTGCCCTGAAGCCGGGAGGCATGCTGCTTTTCACAGAAAATTTGGCCGCTACTAATCTCCATCGGTTTCTGAGAAGGAAATATGGTACCCCTGGATGGAATTATCTGGATATAAATGAGGTAGAAGAGCTATTTAGTGCATTCAAAACAATCAAATATACAACAACAGGTTTTTTTGGCTGCTTTGGTAGGACTGAAAAGCAAAGAATCCTTTTAGGACACCTTGATGGATTATTGGAGTTCATCATCCCAAAGAGAAAAAGATACATACTAAGTGGTATTGCAACGAAATAATTTTTTGAATCGGATTTCCAGGTACATATAACAATGGAGAAAATCAAAATAATGCACCTTATAGGTGATTTAACTAAGGGAGGAGCAGAGCGCTTCGTAGTTGATTTGTGTAATGAGCTTGCTAAAGATGACCAATATGAAGTTTATTTGGTTTCTATCTGCTGGAATGATCCACAAGAGACATTTGTGAAAGATATTCATAAGAATGTTCGCTACGTTTCTTTCAATAAAGGCAGAGGATTTAGCTTAAAGGCTTTTTTGGGCTTAACCAAATGGTTGAATAGGGAGGAACCTGATGTGTTACACTCTCATTTAAATGGCTTCGAATATCTGGCCTTATATCTATTGGCTAGCAAGCACACGTTGTTCTTTCATACCATTCATAATATCGCTGTGGCGGAATGTCCAAATTTTATACTCAAAACCTTTAGAAAGTTCTGGTATAAAATAAATAAGGTGAAACCTGTTACGATCTCATTTGACGGCAAGAAAACTTATAGAGATTATTATCAGCTGGATAATGACATTTTAATTGAAAATGGAAGACAGGATCTGGTAACAACTGATGAATATCCTTTATTAAATGAAAAATACAAGGAGGGCGAAGACGCTTTTATTTTAATTCATGTAGGACGAATTGTATCGGAAAAGAATCAGGATTTATTAATCAGGGCTGTAAAGAAATTTAATGTTACTGAAGACAAGAAATGCAAACTGATCATTATTGGAGAGGTTAAAGAAAAGCATTTATATCAGCATTTACTGAAACTGGTTGGTAACGATCCATACATAGAATTTATAGGTGGAAAGCATAATGTGGTGGATTATTTAAGTATAGCCGATGCATTTTGTCTTTCAAGCATATTCGAAGGAATGCCAATTTCTTTAATCGAAGCCTTATCGGTTGGCTGTATTCCAGTTTGCACGCCTGTAGGGGGGATTGGTCAGATGATCAGACATGGAAAAACCGGTTTTCTAAGTAAAGATGTAAGTGTAGAAAGTTATTACGATGTATTAAAAGAAGCGCTTTATCATCCTGATAAAAAAATGATCAAACTAAACGGAAGGTTATTCTTCAAATTAAATTACCATATCCAGGCATCTGCAAATGCCCATTTAAAAACCTATTCTACAATGTTGATCTCGGATAAAAGCAACATGGTGAAAGGGTACCAGATGATTACTAAGATTTAACTTAAATAGAGATGATAAAATTTACTAGTGACGAACTCAAAGTAGTAAAGAAAATTGAGGTATTAAAGAATGAGGCAGGCTCCCATTCACCTAGTTTCTTTACATTCAAACAAAAACTCCCAGAGGTAGACATTAAAGTAGATGCTTGCTTTTTATCTAATCCTTATGCAACGGATTTGTTTATTGAGTATTTTAATAAGGAAATACTTCATACTGGGAATATCAGAGATTTATTGGAGAGTTATCCCTCTCAAAATGGTGTAATTGCTGAGATTTTAGCTGATTTCTTAAAAATTGATTCAGGGAATATCTTTATTGGCAATGGAGCTATTGAAATCATTCAAGCTGTTATCCATAATTTTACCAAAAGGAAGATTATCATTACAATACCTACCTTTTCATCTTATTATGAGTATGTTAAGGATGGTGTGGAGGTGGTGTATTATAATTTATCAAAGAATAATAATTACAACCTTGATGTAGAAGAATACATTGCATTTGTTAAACAAAATAAGCCAGACACCATAGTATTGATTAACCCGAATAATCCAAATGGTGGTTATACAAAAGCTGCTGATGTGCAGCGGATTATAGAAGAGCTTTCATTTGTTGACAATATTATTATAGATGAAAGCTTTATTCACTTCGCATATGAAAGTGAATCTTATCAGCTGGTATCATTATCTCATCTTGTTAAAGAACATCCTAATGTTATTGTTCTAAAAAGCATGTCGAAGGATTTTGGGATTGCAGGTGTAAGGGCCGGGTATGGTGTGATGAGAAAGGAATATGTTGATCTTTTATTAAAGAATGGTTATTTGTGGAATTCAAATGGTTTTGCCGAATATTTCTTTCGATTGTATACAAGAGCGGATTTTGCACTTAGATATGATAAGGTAAGGGTAAAATATATTGTTGAGACGCTGGAATTTATACAGGAGCTGAGACAGTTGCCAAATATTAAAGTTTACCCAAGCATGGCCAATTTTGTACTTATTGAGTTACTGGAAGGCATAAAATCTACAGAGTTTGTAGCCAAACTGCTTATAAGTTATGGCATTTACGTAAGAACATGTGATGATAAAATTGGCTTAAAGGGACAGTTTATAAGATTAGCATCCCGTTCAAAAGATGAAAACGACTATGTAATTCAAAGCATAAAAGCATGTATTCAGATGAATGACGTTTTGAAATTGGTAAATGAAACGGTTGTTTAAAGCAATAGTTTTTGGGATTTGTAATTTGTATTTCAGGTATCGTTTTAGAAGGTCTATAAAAAATGCCGTCCAAAATCAGGAGATATACCTTGTTGATATAGATAATACCCTTGCCGATACCTGGCCATCACTACAAGATTATGTTTATAGAAATGAAAACCACCGATATGGATCGTTATCGATTTTTATTGGGATGCGGAATTTTATACTGGATAAAACCAGAACCAGGCAGAAAGTAATATTTATATCCGCAAGAAGCTACCTCGACTACTTTTCGACACGTAAATGGCTGGCAGCAAATGGCCTGAAGGCTGATTGTGTAATTCTGGTAAGGAAGGCTGAAGACAAGCTTGATTATATAAATGAACTATTAAACAGAGGCGTGCCTGTAGTTTATATAGACGATTTGAGTTATGGTCATGAGTCTGGAGTAATGAAATTATATGAAAAGGTAATATTGAAATTGAAGGAAATGCCTATAAAATACTTAGGTATTAAAGAAATAGAACTAATTAATTCAGCTTATGAAACAAGTAACCAAGGTACTAAAGAGAATAGCGCGTATCATCAGAATTATAGTAGCAATTAAATGGCTAAAACTCTGGAGACTGCATGATGCTAGTAGTGATATTTTAGTTTGGATTCCCTTTAGATCTATTAAGTATTTTGGATCAGATGCATTTATATGGGATATGGCAACTATTGCTGGGCTGATAGCAGAAAATAAAAGAATAAAAATTGTGTTTAATCTGGCCATTGGGAAATACCATAACAAAAAGATTTTTTTTTCCATTAGCAATCGATACAATATATACAAGTTTGATAACTATACCCATATACTGTCGCATATTACCATGCAGCTTGAACAGCAGGGAAATTCAGTATTTCCCAAACACAGCGAGACCATGTTATGGGAAAATAAAACCTACATGCATCAAGTGTTTTATGTAGAGGGTGTTAATGAGCCTAAAACACGAATTTTTGAATCAATTGAAGACTTGGTAAAAGCGAATATCTGTTTCCCTTTTCTTATCAAAGCAGAGCATTCCTCATCTTCAGAAGGGTTATACAAAATATCATCTATAAAAGAT
>NZ_JBFTIZ010000287.1:0-1337 GCF_056395165.1 Pedobacter sp. 10L46_2 | reverse complement strand
TGTGTGGCAGAAAACAAGCATATTATAGCACAGGAGCTGATTAATATGAGAAAAGACCTAAGGGTTATTTTGGTTAAAGGAGAGATTTTGCTCCATTACTGGAGAATAAATTTAAATGAAGAATGGAAACCAACTTCGACAAGTTATGGAAGTAAGGTAGATTTTGATTTCTTTCCGGAACAGTGGAGAGCACACATTATAGAAACCTTTAAATCATTGAAGATCACTACCGGTGCTTTTGATGTTACCTGGGAAAACGATGACCTGAGTACTAAGCCYATTTATCTTGAAGTTAGTCCATTTTATCAGCCGAATCCTAAAATGGAATTAAAGGAAAAAGCGTATGCCTTTTATAAGCAGCATTTCAGCTTATTTAATTCATGGGATGTTAAGTACGTAAATGTTGTTTTTGATATTAAGCATAAACAGGTAAAGGCATACCTGGAAGATTCCATAGCAAATTAAGTTCTCAATTAATTTTCCTCTCAAATAAAATAGTTTATGAAAGTGAATAAACGGGTGATCTTAATGACCCCATCTATGAGCAAGGGTGGAGCTGAAACGCAGCTATTGAAAATTGCATCATTTCTGCAATCAAAGCATCATAAAGTATTGATCATTTCTTTAAAACCCATTGATGAGTTTAATGGTGATATCAGAAAAGCCGGAGTAGATGCTTTGTTTTTAAGGAATTGGTCTAGCGCTCCGTTTTCGAACATACAGATACTTTATAAAACCATTAAAAAATTCAGACCTGATGTAGTTATTGCTTTTATGTTCATTGCAATCATATTTGCACGCTTATTAAAGATGAGACTTAAATTTAAGTTGATCTCTACCATTAGGATATCTGTGATCCCTAAAAAATGGTATATGCCTTTTAAACTTACGGACGGACTTGACGATGCAGTTGTTTACAATTCTGTTGCCTCTATGATAAATTTTGAAAAGCAGAAGTTAGTGAGCAAAAGAGGTATAGTGATTCATAATGGAATTACTATACCACAACATACCAAGATTGATGGCGAATTGGTTAATGGTAGTTTTAAGTGGGTATGCATTGGTCACTTTAGGTGGAACAAAGACTATTTAACACTCTTTAAAGCAATAGCACTTTTAAAACACAAAAATTTCACGGTAGATATTGTTGGAGATTTAAATGGAGAGTTGTGGCCTGAGAAAACAATTGAGGAGCTAAATATTCAAGACTATGTTAACATCATAGGTTTTAAGAAAGAAGCACATAGTTTTTTAGGCCAATCAGACGCTTTTGTGCTTTCCTCTTTTTCAGAAGGGATGCCAAATGCAATTCTGGAAGCTATGGCATATGCGAGACC
>NZ_JBFTIZ010000286.1:0-5436 GCF_056395165.1 Pedobacter sp. 10L46_2 | reverse complement strand
CACGTGAACAAAAAAGCACGTGAGCAGTTTCAATTATGCGCATACAAACGTTTGTTAGACATTTATAGCTCTAACTCTAAAACAGTTGATGCTTTAATGAAACTTGAATTACCTAGCGGTGTTGAAGTAGAAATTAAAGTATAACTATACTTTAACGGTTAACAAAAAAGCCCTTGAAATTTATTTTCAAGGGCTTTTTTGTTATTGCAGCAAATTGTTTATTTACCGCGATTTTTAAGCTCGTCCAGTTTATTACGTTCATCCTGCAGTTCTCTGGCCAGCTTTTTCTCTTTATCATTAGCCTTAACTTTATAGTTTTGATATTCTTGTGATATCTCATCATATAAGGTGCTTCTGTATTTGGCTTCATGGATATGCTTAGCTGATCTTAATATGATAATAGCCAAAGCTGCGCCTAAGGCAATTATTAGGCCCCATACAACCAGGTTATAGTTTGATTTGGTAAAACCTATTCCAAGAAAGCTGATCTCATTTAACTTAGCATTGGAATTGGCAAGTGATGATTCTGTGCCAGAAATTTGCTTTTTTAGATCTGAGATCTCTTTTCCTTGATCCTCGATTTTTTTTCTTGTTATCACTAATTGTTTGCGATCTGTGTTTAAACTATCTCTCACATTTTGCCAGAATACCGATAACCTGGATGGATTTACTAATTTATAGCCATTTAAGGTTTTAGATTTTGACAGCAGAAGCTGGTACTGCCCCCTTAAAGAGGGATCAATTTTACTTGTATCCGCTTTTAACTGCGCTTGAGCCGTAAAATTAATTAATAGAATAGTGATGATTGGTAGTAAGATTTTTCTCATTGATGGTATTTTGTTTTTAAATATTGGTAGTTGTTTATTCAGTTTGCGGTTTCACAAGTGATTCACCCCTAATTTAACATTCATATTTTAATTTTATTGTGTTTTGTTTGGAGATAGTATATTTGCAGCAATGTCGGTATTACTATTTACAATTATTGTCTTGCTGGGAGCTTTCTTGGCCGGATTAGTTGGGTCTCTTACCGGCTTGGGGGGAGGGGTAATTATCATTCCATTGTTGACCCTGGTATTGGGTGTTGATATTCACTATGCAATAGGAGCTTCAATTATCTCCGTTATAGCTACCTCGTCAGGTTCTGCGGCTGCTTATGTAAAAGAGGGGATCACCAATATTCGAATTGGGATGTTCCTGGAGATTGCTACCACAATAAGCGCAATTATAGGTGCAGTTGTTACAGTATATATTAACCCCAGCTATATTGCAATAATTTTTGGTCTTATTCTGTTGTTCTCGGCGGTAATGATGATAAGGAAAAAAATTGACCATTCTGATAATGATACATCGGGGAGATTAGCAGTTTTTTTAAAATTGAACGGTACTTATCCGACAGAAAACGGTATGCAAAATTATGCAGTGCATAATGTGATTGGTGGTTTTTTGATGATGTTTGTTGCGGGTATAATTTCCGGATTGCTTGGAATTGGCTCCGGAGCACTAAAGGTTATTGCAATGGATAACATAATGCGTATCCCTTTTAAGGTATCTACTACTACAAGTAATTTCATGATGGGGGTTACTGCGGCGGCCAGTGCTATCGTATATTTACATAGAGGACAGATTGATCCGGGAATTGCGATGCCTGTGGCACTAGGTGTTTTAACAGGAGCAACGGTTGGCTCGAAAATATTGGTAAAGACTAAAACAGATAAACTTAAAATTATCTTTGCTGTTGTTGTTGCTTTTTTGGCGCTGCAAATGATTTATAATGGATTAACTGGTAGATTATGAGTGAAGAGAAGAACTTCTTTGCAGACAGGGATATTCAGATCATCCTTGGGACATTACTTAGGGTTGGTGTAATTGCTTCTATGACAGTGGTTTTTATAGGAGGTTTGGTGTACCTTGCCTTTAATCATTCTGAAATGGTAAACTATAGCCATTTTGATTCTGTTAAGGCCGGCTTCTCTACTGTATCAGATATTTTTATAGGATTGGGGCATTTAAAAGGGAGTGCTATTATTCAATTTGGAGTTCTCTTGCTGATATTTACACCAATCATGCGCGTGGTTTTTTCGATTTTTAGCTTCTTAATTGAGCGTGATTATTTATACGTTTTGATTGGAGCATTCGTTTTATGTGTAATTCTATTTAGTTTAAGTAATAAGTTGGTTGGGTAAATGTTGTTTTAATTGCACGTTACCGCATGTAATTATTTTTTTGCATTTATTTGAAAAAATAATGAGCTAACTATTTGAAAATTAAGATTTCTTTCTTATTTTTGCCCTCCCTTAATAGGGATGTGTATCCACCTTGAACGAAGCCCTACTGCTTCGATGGGTGTTAAATTAAAATAGAAAATGTCAGGTATTATTGGAAAAAAAGTAGGAATGACCAGCATTTTCGACGCCGAGGGAAAGAATATTCCTTGTACGGTGATCGAAGCTGGGCCTTGTGTAGTTACACAGGTAAAGACCGAAGAAAAAGACGGTTACGTTTCAGTTCAGTTGAGTTTCGACGAAGCTAAAGAAAAAAACACCACTCAGCCTCTAAAAGGGCACTTTGCGAAAGCAAACACCACTCCAAAACGTAAATTGGTTGAATTTGAGCCATTTGAAGAATCGTTAAATTTAGGTGATACTGTAACGGTAAACATCTTTAACGAAGGAGATTTTGTGGATGTAGTTGGTACATCAAAAGGTAAAGGTTTCCAAGGTGTTGTTAAACGCCATGGTTTCGGCGGTGTTGGTGGTCAAACTCACGGACAGCATAACAGAATGCGTGCGCCAGGTTCATTAGGTGCTGCTTCTTATCCTTCACGTGTATTTAAAGGCATGCGTATGGCGGGAAGAATGGGTGGAGATAGAGTAAAAGTTCAGAACTTACAAGTTTTGAAAGTTTATGCTGATCAAAATCTAGTTGTAGTTAGTGGTTCCGTACCAGGAGCTAAGGGTTCTTACGTAATCTTAGATAAGTAAGCAGATGGAAGTTAAAGTATTAAACATTTCAGGAAAAGAGACAGGTGCCAAGGTGCAGCTTCCTGAGTCGGTATTTGGCATAACGCCTGTTGACCACGCAATTTATTTAGATGTTAAACAGTATTTGGCTAATCAACGTCAAGGTACTCACAAGTCTAAACAACGTAATGAGATTGCAGGTTCAACCCGTAAATTATATAAACAAAAAGGTACTGGTGGTGCTCGTGCCGGAAGTATTAAATCTCCATTGTTTAATGGTGGTGGTCGTGTATTTGGTCCTCAACCACGCGATTATAGTTTTAAATTGAATAAGAAACTGAAAGTGTTGGCTCGTAAGTCTGCATTATCATACAAAGCACAAGATCAAAGTGTTGTGGTTTTAGAAGGTTTCACTTTTGATTCAATCAAAACTAAAAACTACTTGAACTTAGTTAGCGCATTAAATTTAGCTGGCGAAAAGACATTGTTGGTTTTACCTTCACAAAATAACAATATCTATTTATCAAGCAGAAACATTCAGAAAGCTAAAGTTATTACTGCAGATCAATTGAATACTTATGATGTATTAAATTGCGGTAAGCTTTTGTTGACGACTGAATCTCTTAAAACATTGGAGGAGGCATTTGCCAAGTAATATGGAACTTTTAAGAAAACCAATATTAACAGAAAAAGCTTCGGCATTAACAGAAAAATCTAACCGCTTTACTTTTCAAGTAGATCATAAAGCAAATAAATTGCAGATTAAGCAAGTTATTGAAAAGATGTATGGTGTTAACATTTTAGCTATCAATACAATGGTAGTAAATGGTAAACTTAAATCTAGAAATACTAAAGGTGGATTAGTTAGTGGTCGTACCCCGAAATATAAAAAAGCTATTGTAACCTTGAAAGCAGGTGAAACAATAGATTATTACGCGAATATTTAATAAGAATTGAATTATTTATAACTATGGGCTTAAGAAAATTTAAACCAGTTACTCCGGGAACCCGCTTTAGAGTTGGTGCCAGTTTTACGGAGATTACAGCAACCAAGCCCGAAAAATCATTGGTTGTATCTTCTAAGAAATCGGGAGGACGTAACAATACAGGAAAGATGACTATGCGCTACATGGGTGGTGGTCACAAAAAATCTTATCGTTTGATTGACTTTAAACGTGAGAAATTTGATATTCCTGCAACAGTAGCTACTGTTGAATACGATCCAAACCGTACCGCACGTATTGCACTATTACATTATGCAGACGGCGAGAAGCGTTACATTATTGCACCTGAAGGGTTGCAAGTAGGACAAACAGTAGTTTCGGGAGAAACAGCTACTCCAGAGGTAGGAAACACTCTTAAATTGGCCAATATTCCTTTGGGATCTATTGTGCACAATGTAGAGATTCATCCAGGCCGTGGAGCACAGTTAGCACGTAGTGCAGGTGCTTATGCACAATTAGCAGCTCGTGATGGTAAATATGCTACATTGAAAATGCCTTCAGGTGAGACAAGATTAATCTTGACTGCATGTTTGGCTACAATAGGAGCAGTTTCCAATTCAGATCATGCAAATGAGGTATTAGGTAAAGCAGGTCGCAGCCGCTGGTTGGGACGTCGTCCAAGAACACGTCCAGTAGCGATGAACCCAGTCGATCACCCTATGGGTGGTGGTGAGGGTCGCTCATCAGGAGGTCAGCCTCGCTCAAGGAACGGTATGTATGCTAAAGGCTTCAAAACCCGTACACTTAAAAAATACTCAAATCGTTTCATCATAGAGAAAAGGAAGAAATAATGGCTCGTTCGATAAAAAAAGGACCTTATATTGACCATAACGTAGAGAAGAAAGTAGTATCTATGAATGATTCAGGCAAGAAGTCTGTAATTAAAACTTGGTCACGCAGATCAATGATTTCACCAGATTTTGTGGGTCATACATTTGCAGTACACAACGGTAATAAATTTATACCGGTATACGTAACAGAAAACATGGTTGGTCATAAGCTGGGAGAGTTTGCTCCAACCAGAACATTTAGGGGTCACTCTGAAAAGAAAAAATAATTAAGAGATGGAAGCAGTAGCGAAATTAAACAATTGTCCAACCTCACCACGTAAAATGCGTTTGGTTGTAGATCTTATCAGAGGTGAGCGTGTTGAGAAAGCTTTACATATTTTAAAGTTTACCAATAAAGAAGCAGCAATAAGAGTTGAGAAACTATTATTATCGGCTATCAAAAACTGGGAAACTAAAAATGAAGGTTCTCGCCCTGAAGAAAACCAATTATACGTGAAAACGATAATGGTAGGCGGTGGTCGTCAGTTAAAAAGATTAAGACCAGCACCTCAAGGACGCGGTTACAGAATACGTAAACGTTCAAACCACGTAACTTTGATAGTAGATAGTAAAAACGTTGAAACTCAAACTAATTAACAGAAATGGGACAAAAAGCACATCCAATAGGTAACAGGTTAGGAA
>NZ_JBFTIZ010000285.1:0-5447 GCF_056395165.1 Pedobacter sp. 10L46_2 | reverse complement strand
CTATAGAGAGAAAAACGCCTATAACACCTCCCAGCAGTGTTAAAATAACATTCTCTACAATAAACTGATAAACCAGTGTTTTAGATGAAGCGCCAAAAGCCTTTCGAACTCCAATCTCCGAGGAACGCTCCATTATCCTGGTAATATTAATATTTACCAGATTTATAGTAGGTAGCAACAGGAACAGCAAAATAAAAAGACTAACAATTGCGATCATCCTGGAAATACCCACGTTTTCATCATTTCCAAATAATTTTCTTGACATACTTTCAAGCATGGTATCTGCATGAGCATAAAGTTTGTCATATTCCTTATCGTTAGTTGGGATTTTTGAGAGCATTTGCTGATATTCTGCCCTCATTTTGGGAACATCTGCTTCAGATTTAGCAAGTAATACAGCGCCGAATCCTCCCTGAAAGCCAACGTCTTTATAGTTTCCTTTCGAAACAGTGTATGGCAAATACAAATCACCATAGAAATTGCGCATACTTCTTGGTAAATCCTTAACCACGCCAATGATCCTGTAACTAACGTTATCGGCCTCTATGTACTTTCCTACAACTGATTTAGCATCACCAAAGTAATTTCTTTTATTGCTTTCTGAAATCACCCCTACTCTCTCCCCATTATCAATCTGCTGCTTGGTATAGGGTTTTCCCTCCAAAAATTGATATTCGGCAATTTCCCAATAATTAGCATCTGTATATTTGTATTCCATAACAACTTTCTTGTTGTTTACATAAGCATTCGCCTTGGCAGAGAAAGAGAAAATGCCAATCTTTTCCGGAGTCTTTAGTTTCGATACATAATGATCCAGGAAATAAAAAGAAGCCGAGCTTCCATTATACCAGCCATTTTTAGAGCTTACCAGAGCCACACCTGTGATATAAAGAGATCTGTTTCTCTTGTAGTCAGGGTATGAAGGACTTAACATCTTATCAAAAAACGCAGTCGTTACCATCAATATCG
Organism: Pedobacter sp. 10L46_2; assembly: GCF_056395165.1. Classification (NCBI taxonomy): domain Bacteria; kingdom Pseudomonadati; phylum Bacteroidota; class Sphingobacteriia; order Sphingobacteriales; family Sphingobacteriaceae; genus Pedobacter; species Pedobacter sp. 10L46_2. Next base: position 4,478 of record NZ_JBFTIZ010000285.1, on the reverse strand, counting down.
TAAGCGTAAAGCTAATGCCAAACAAACTGATAAAAGTGAAGAACTTTCTCCGTTTCAATACTGCTATGGCTATTTTAAAGTAGTTTTTAAGCATAACTATAGGATTTATTGTACTTGAGAACCATCAAACAAACGTACCAGACGGTGCGTTTTATGTGCCATATTTTCATCGTGGGTAACCATCACTATGGTAGTACCATCATTCTTGTTCAGACTAATCAGAATATCCATAATCTCATTCCCCATAGCACTATCAAGGTTACCTGTTGGCTCATCAGCCAGAATGATCTGGGGTCTGCCTACAATAGCCCTGGCAATAGCCACACGCTGACGCTGCCCCCCGCTAAGCTGGGTTGGGAAATGCTTGATTCTGTTGCTCAGTCCTACTTTTGCCAAGGCTTCGGTAGCCAATTCTCTGCGCTCTTTAGCAGATCCAGAACGATACAATAGCGGCAGTTCCACATTATCCAACACTTGTAAGTCATTGATCAGGTGATAGCTCTGAAATATAAATCCAAGTTTTTGATTTCTGAATTTTGCCAGTTGCTGATCCGAGAATCTGGTAATATCCTGATCTGCTATTCTAATACTGCCTTTTGATGGTTCATCAAGCAAACCCATAATATTAAGAAGTGTACTTTTACCACATCCCGAAGGACCCATTATTGATAAAAACTCTCCTTTTGCAATATCCAGGTTAATGCCATTTATAGCCAGTGTTTCAACCGTATCGGTGCGATACACCTTTTCAATATTTTGTAAACGTATCATAATGTATAATTAGTAATTAAGATTTATTTATAAGTTATTTTTTCATTCTTTTCGAAATCATATAGCGACAAATACCTCAACTGGTAATAGGCTCCCCAAAAATCTCTTAATGAAGCCACATAATCTCTTTTGGCTCTATCGCTTTCCTGAAAGGCTATGCTCAGATCTGTTATACTCAAATTGCCTAAAACATAGCGTTCACTTGCAATCTGATATTTTTCAGAAGCAATCCTATCGGCTTGCGCGGTTAGCGCCAATTGCTCTTTCATCATATTAAAAAGCGTAACCTGCGTTACTATCTGTTGCTTAAAGGTTTGCTTGTCTTGCTCTACTTCATAAATAGTAAATTGCTGATTCGCCTCGGCTGTTTTGGTTCTGGATTTAGATCTTCCCCAATCAAGAACCGGAATAGCCAATTGTAACTCAACAGATTGTTGACTTTTAGGTGAACGGTAAACATCTAGTATATTACTACCTGCGCTAGAGAAGCCCAGATTAGCTTTTAAGGTTGCTATAAGCCCATTCTCTCCTTTAGCCTTAGCTACATCCCGTTTTGCCTCAGCAATACGTCTAACAAAAGCTATCGCATCAGAGCGATTTTCAAATGCTTCAGTTAGAACCCTTTCTGAAGTAACCTCAACACGTTTTACTGCCTCTGGCATGGTCAGCACAATCCTGTCATCCCCCTCTATCCCGGCATAGCTTCTTAAGTTCAGCGTTGCAATTTCCATATCTCGTTTGGCCGTTCCAACAGCTTTCTTAGCATTTACCTGCTCAAGTTGTAATTGCAGAATTTCATTTTTAGAGATTTTTCCCAATTCAAATTTGGTATTGGCTATGGTTAAGATGTTGCCGGTATTTGTATAATTCGTCTCTGCGATATGAAGATTTACCTGAGCAAGCAACAGATCAAAGAAATATCCGGTAACTGTTACAGAAATTTGTTCCTGCGATTCTATGTAAGCTTGTTTACTCTCGTTGTATTTTAAGGGTGCTATTTTTTTATCCCATTTGAGGCTATTAAACTGCAACAAAGGTTGTATGTACCCAATACCATAAGGAGTACCATTATACAACACATTGTCCCTATCAAAATCTGTAAAACGTTGCAACTGGGTGGTACCATAAATAGTACCACCTGTTGCGGCCAAACTCTGACTAAAATCGAGCGTTAGTGAAGAATTATCATTTCTTATTGGCTGAAAAGCTACTGTTCCATTTGGTTGAAGTACTTGAGAGTAGGTTTTATTGTATCCGGGCAAAATACCACTTAATGCCAACTGAGGCTGATAATTAGACTTAAATGTCCGCCACTCCCAATACTTGGTTTCCTTAACTGTAATGGCTTGTTTTGCGGCTATTGAATTCGACTTAGCTTTTTCAACTACCTCGTTTAAAGTTAGTTTCAAAGTGTCGGCCGCATTTTTTAATTCTATGCTACTGCCCCAAACGTTAAAGCAATACATGATCATTAGGGTTGTGAAACTGATTTTCATACGCTTATGATCAATTAGTGATTGAAATTTCTTTTGAATACGCATACTTGCTCATATCGGATGTGATCACAGTCTCACCTGCCTTTATACCACTGATGATCTCTATGTAATCAAAATTGCTAAGTCCTGTTTTCACATTTCTTCGTACTGCTTTTCCGTTATTTAGCACAAACACCTCTTGCTGATTTGAACCTTTAAAGGCCGCTCCGTTATTCACCCGAATTACCTTACTTCTGGTTTCAGTAATCAGAAAAACATCAACTTTCATGTTTGGCCTAAGCAGCTTATTATTCTTTTCGTCCAACTGGACTTCAAATGAAACAATTGAGTTGCTTACAGCCGGAGAAACACTGGCAACAGATCCTCTAAGTTGAATATCGTTTATCCTGATAATAGCGGGCATATTATTGTGAAGCTGATCTAACATATTGTCCGATATACTTCCTGCAACCTTATAACTGCTCAGGTTTGCAATTCTAGCCAATGACTCGCCCTCCTTTATGCTTGCGCCGATATTTTTATTTACCCAGGTTACCACACCTTCGCGTGTAGCGATCACATTTGCAAGATCAAGCTTACGTTTTAAGGCTTGTTGATCGTTTTTTTGAATGGCTAAAGCAATTTCGGCCTCCCTGATCTCTATTTTCATGGTCTGCTGCTTGTTTTTAATTTCATTTTCAAGCTGCTGCTTTTCCAGTTCTGCTACTTTTAAATTTAACTGAGCCTGCTCAATATCTTCCTTAGTTCCTCCACCGGCTTTGTATAGCCTCTGGGCACTTGCTACTGCATCTTTAAAATTTGCAATGCGTAATTGTTTAATGTTATTATTGGAATTGATGTCGTAAAACGTTTTCTCGAGATCAAGCTTTAGTTTTCTGATTTCGTTTTCTTTGGATTCAATTTGAAACTTTAGTTTATCAAAATCAGTTTCGGCAGATGATTTATCAAGAGTAAGAATAGATTGTCCGGCTTTTACCTTTGTGCCTGCATCCATTAATACGTTTCTTACAGCTGCATTTATAGGGCTGGTTAACACCTCTTCAAATTCAGGCAGCACTTCTCCTGTAGCATTTATTGTATTTTCTATATCCCCAGTTTCAGCCACCGCTGTGGTAAATTCGGAAGTAGCTATCGAAGGTTTGATGTAAGCCCGTAAAGTGAATATTCCTCCAATTATAATTCCCACTATTATGATTACAATTATTCTGGTTTTCTTCTTTCTTTTTACGGTAACTTCTTCTTCAATTGATTTGTCCATTGCTTGTTTGTTTCGACAAAGCATTACAACTCAAATACCAAACTTAAATATCTAATAAACAGTTAATTACATAAATAATAATTCATAAAAATGCCCGATAACAAACTAAACGTTCGATATCGGGCATTTTTAAGTAATACTAGTTAAATCGTATTTAGGGAGTTTAAATAATTCTCAACTATAGGAACATCTGCTTCTGCCCAGTCTTGATCTAAAAGCTCAGATGAATTTAGCCATTGGTATGATACATGCTCTCTTAATTCAATAGAACCGCCAATAACTTTACAAACAAAAGGGATTAGATTAATCGAAAATTCAACATAATGATGAATGTTGGCTGGCATTTCAAAAAGAATCTCAACATCCAGATTTAACTCCTCTTTTATTTCTCTTATCAGGCATTCGGAAGGGGTTTCTCCTTCTTCAATTTTTCCTCCTGGAAATTCAATTTTCAATGGTAGTTTCATTGATGCACTGCGCTGAGTAACCAATATGCTATTGGAATCATCCACTATTATGGCGCAAGTAACATTAATCATAATTATTTTTTACCATTTCATTAATTCCATCACTCTTCTAAACTCCTCTTGAAGAGGGGCTTTAAGGTGAATTTCTTCATTGGTTACCGGATGCTTAAATATAAGTTCTGATGCATGTAATAACATCGTAGTCATTTCCCATTGCTCTTTAAACAGTTTATTTTGTTTATTGCACCCATGCTTGCGGTCGCCAATTATAGGATAGAAAATATGAGCAAAGTGTTTTCTAAGCTGATGCATTCTTCCGGTTGTTGGTGTAGCTTCCACTAAGGAATATCTTGAGGTGGTATGTTTACCGAAGGCAACATCCAGCTCTRCCCTCTTTAAAGTTATAAAAGCAGTAAAAGCATCCTGAATGGTTCCATTTTCTTTTGCAAGAGGATAATCTATATCCTGGCTATCAGGCGCATACCC
>NZ_JBFTIZ010000284.1:0-5461 GCF_056395165.1 Pedobacter sp. 10L46_2 | reverse complement strand
ATAACCTGTAAGCAGATATGTTTTTTGAGGGGAAGTATTTAAGGTGTATATATGTTGAAAAAAAGGAGTTGGGCTGCCTTCATCGGCTTTATCCTCATAGAGATCATTAAATGAAATCGCAGTTACTGCCTTATTTTCATCTTGGTACTGAACAATATTCTGCACGTGCCACATGGAACCTGAATATGGTGAAAGCCAATAAAATACCCTAAGTTTATGATCGTTGGCACTTAATAGGTTAATCTCATATTTTCTTAGGTTGACAAAATCATCATAAAAGCTAGCAGGCTGCTTTAATGTCTCTATAAGTGCTTTAATGAATATTTTTTCCGCCTCCGTATTTCCATTATTTAAATAACTTTCTCTGGAAGCAACCATATTATCGGCCAGTTTTTCAAGCGTACTTATTTCAGGAGGCTTAGAACTTATCTTATTTTGTTTAACAGAATCAGTGGTATTCGTTTTATCAAGTTGCTTATCACCATGCTTTGCCCCACAGGAAAACAGCAGGAATGCCAGAGAAAATAAGATGTTCGTTGTTTTCATGCTATTGTCTTGAAATATTAATTTAATCCTCTGTTCTGTCTAAATAGCGAAGTTCGGTGATCATCATCAATCATCCTTAATTCCTTGTTAAATGAATTTTTCCCACCCTAATTGTGTCCTTACTTGTATCATATTTTTTTAAGCGCATATCCCTTCTTTTTTATGAGTATTACTGAATTTATCCCTTTTACAGAATTAATAAAGTCCGCATAGTTGTCTATTTCAATTTTCGGTAAAATAAACTGTCCTTCATTATTGGTTATAATATTTTGCGGCTTAATGCATCAGATGAATCATAAGCAACTGAAGCATCAGCTAAAGGCATTTTATCATATACCAATCCGATAACCGGTTTTCTATAGATATAAGAATGGGTATTACATGACGAGAACAAACCAAGCAGAATTATAGAATGGAAAATCAGTTTCATTCAATTTAATTTTGCCTAGCCAAAATACTTTATAATTAACCAAATTCAGAAATAATAGGTTTAAATTATCAAATTATTGGAAGAGGCTCTTTTATTTCATTTTTGTTTATTGTTATGGAAACGAGTTATGAAATATCTCTGAACATGAAAACGTTTAAAGGCATCGAAACTTATGGTTGTTTTCACCTTGGTAATGATGAGGCTTTTGCCCGGAGGCTTTACGCTTCCCTGCTTGCAGACCATGAGGTCTCTGTTGATTCGGTAATTACTATGGATCTGGTAAAGCGGGAGGGTGGTGTGCCTTTCCCTCAGGGACTGCGGCATTGTAGTTATGAGCAGCTCTCAGCGAATGTACGGCTGATTACCAAAGAGGTCTTTAAACGTCTGAATTTAGAGATTTAGCTATGARTTTGATCTCGGAAAAATATTTTGACAGATAATTTTAACGTGAAATATAATTCTAATTATTTTTTTATATCGAAATAAAATTTTATATTTCAACTATTTTTGTATCTTTGGATACAATTAATATATAATACAATGCAACAAGGAACAGTAAAATTTTTCAATGAGACAAAAGGTTTTGGATTTATCGTGCCAGCTAATGGTGATAGCGAAATCTTTGTTCATTCTTCTGGTTTAATGGACAACATTCGTGAGAATGATTCAGTAAGCTATGACATCGAGCAAGGTAAAAAAGGCTTGAATGCAATTAATGTTAAAATCAGCTAATTAGATTTCCTTCATAATTGATTAATCACCTGCTTTTAGCGGGTGTTTTTTTTGGGCTGAATTTTCGTTTTCGGTCAATTTCTTCTACGGTGGCGGGTGGATTGTTCTTAAGGTATGCTGAAATTATGCCGGGGCGTTTTATTTATCCATGCATATTTTGGGGTAAAATGATGGTTTATGCAAAGCAAATGAACAGATCATCACGTATATAGAACTTGATGCTGAGGATATTAGACAAGCCCTGACCCAAGTAAAAAGAGAATTTCAGGTTGGAGATTGAACGGATTTATATGCTGAATGCGTACCATGGAAAGAAATTAAGTCAAATGTTGTATGAGCAAATGCTGGAAGTTACTTCCAGTCTTGGGAAATTATCGGTTTGGCTACGCTTTTGAGAAACGAATCCGCGGGCCATCGGCTTTTACGAGAAAAATGGTTTTGTGGCTTTTGATACACATACCTTAAAAATAGGAGTTGACGGGCAGACGGACATCATGATGAGGAAACATCTGGAGGTGGGGACTGCTTATGGGTTTAATGTGCGTCAATTGCCTGTCCGATCGCTTGGATTTCTTCCTGTTCCAGATTGCCTTCCAGTAAATGCCAGCAATCATCTGCACTTTGATGAAGGACGCCTAGTGTTACGTTGTCACGAGCAACACGGTAGTTCCTTTCATGATTTGGGTCAGAGGACGGATAGTACATGGTGATCGTGAATGTTAAGGGTTCAAGACCGGTATTGATCGCTACCGATACGTTAAATATTTCTTCTTCTTCCTGCATGACCTGTGATGGTTTATAAGTTAAACAACTGCCAGCTGAAATAGTTAGTCCAGATCGTACACTTTTTGAAAGCCGTTGTCTATTATCTGCCTTTGGTCACTGATGGAGGGTTTATGATTTCTGGGCACCATTATTGGAAGCTTATAGGAAAACCTATGATAGCAATTGACAATGTACAACCTTTAAGCCCTGAAAGTTTATTTGAGCTTTTAAAAACGGAATTTCCTGCTTACGTGAATGAGCAGCTTGGTAGCAACCTGGCTGTGGAATTTGCCCACGTGGCTGATATTGTGAATATTAGCTTCCCGGAAATTATTGACGGAAATGCGTACACGATTACAGTCGGTGACAATAACCTTGAGATTATAGACCATACTACAGATGGCACTTACAATACCGAGTTGCTGGAACAGCATCTCATGGAATTTTTGACCTTGAAGGCAGGTTAATCTAACTGCTTTTTTTTGGTTTATTCAGGCTGGACTTTACGGTCTTGCCTGGATTCGTTGGAAATCAGTCTTCCCGTTTGGTTAGTGTTCAATGCCTACCTTAATTTAAAAAGTGATAGGCTAGATTAGTCGTAGTTTCTTTTACAATCGACTTTGGGATTGGCGTAGATCGGATTGTTTCTGCTGCTTTACACTTTTCGTGGAAGATGGCTGACCACCAAATTGTTGGTCGCGATACCTTTTCGTATTAAAAATTTGTGTTGATTTAGGGTGATCATAGGTAAAAAGTCTGCAGTCAACCAGCCTTGATTTCCTTCGGAATACGCGACATTTTCCTCGAGACCACAGGCCTCCCCAAAGTGCTGGCCAGGCGCTGTTTAATGACTATACCTTTTCGTAGTGCAGGCCGATGACCCCTGAAGGCAAAGAATTTGTTTGTAAAAGCTTCAAATCAATTTTGTGGTTAATATTGTTAAATAATGGTATCCCGGTTCCAATCAATATTGGATTTAAAAATAACCAGAATTCATCAACCAGATTATGTGCTGCAAGTTCATGATAAGTAGAGGGGCTTCCTATCATTAGAATAGTACCTCCGGGTTGCCCTTTGATCTGCTTGATTTCCGATGCGACATCATTTCCGATAAACCGGGTATTAGCCGCATTGGTATCTTTCAATGAATTCGAGATTACCAATTTCTCAACCTTTTTGTACCATTGTGAGTGCTCAATGTCATGTTTTGATGCATTGGGCTGATCTGCTGCTGTTGGCCAGTAACTGTCCATCATTTGGTAAGTCTTTCTGCCATACAATGCAGCGTCTGCATTGTCGGTAAGTTTGCCAACCGTATCGAACATTTCCTCGCTTACACGGATCCAGTCCATCGCTCCGCTAGGTCCTGCAACAAACCCATCAAGGGAAACGTGCATCAGTAATATTATCTTTCTCATAGCGGTTTTATTATCGTGGTATCATAAAGGTAAAGTTATGTCATATCTACCAAGTCAGCTTGTGAAATTCGTGCTTTAGACTCAGCTCATCCCGATCACAAGGACTATAAAACAGATACCGCTTTATTGGCATCCCCCACGCCCCAAACAGATCCCGGTTTGCTACCCATAGTTATTTCCAGTTCGCCACCGTTCATGATGTCAGTGTGTTTAAAGTACGTTTTTGTAAAGTCAACACCATTAAGTTTCATGGCATTGATATACTTGTTCTTCGGACCGTTGTTTTTCACAGTTATGTGGAACTTTTTGTTTCCGTTTATCGTCAGTGTAGCTTCGCTAATCGTCGGACTTCCAAAAACGTACATGCCATTTGCCGGGTTTACCGGGAAAAAGCCTAAGGCCGATAAGACGTACCAGGCTGACATCTGACCAACATCTTCATTTCCAATAATGCCATCGACTTTATCCGTGTAGAAATTATCTAAAATGAACCGCACCTTTTCGGCTGTTTTCCAAGGCTTGCCCGAGTAGTCATATAAATAAGCCATGGAATGTCCCGGCTCGTTACCATGTGCATATTGGCCTATTAAACCAGATATATCCGCCGATTTGGATTCACCCATATCACCTTCTGCAGTGAACAATGAATCAAGCTTTTTATTGAACTTGTCTTGACCCCCCAATAGCTCAATTAAACCCTCCACATCATGTGGCACCATAAAGGTATATTGCCAACCGTTACCTTCGCTGAAATCACCGTGCTCATGTATAGAAATGAAAGGGCTGTAAGGAGTACGCCACTGATTTGCCGAAAGGCGGCCACGCATAAAACCTGTTTGCGGATCGTAATAATTTTTATAGTTTTCAGCTCGTTTGCTAAAATAGGTATAATCATCCTGTTTGCCCATCTTTTTCGCTACTTGTGCGACACACCAGTCATCGATAGCGTATTCCAGTCCCTTTGAAACTGATTCAGCAACACTGTCGGCCGGAATATATCCGAGGCTTTTTACAAACTTGAGGCCCCGGGAATCGTTCATAGCGGTGGCTTTCAAGGCTTCGTAAGCGAGCTTGGTGTCGAAACCCTTGTAACCTTTTAGCAATGCATCGGCAACAACGGGCAGTGCGCTGTTTCCAGGCATTGTGTTGGTTTCATTGGCCATGAGATGCCAAACAGGCAGGGTCCCCTGCTGCTGATAAATCGCCAGCATTGAATTGATCATGTCATGGACATGATTAGGCTGGATAATGGTAAACAGCGGATTGTTTGCCCTGTAGGTATCCCACAACGAAAATGTAGTCACGTTATTAAAACGAGTATTTTTATGAACCTTTTTGTCCGTTCCCCAATATTCTCCATTGACATCATTGAAAATGGAAGGAGCGATCATGGTGTGGTAAAATGCCGTATAAAATTTCTTCATTTGTGTTAATGAATCCGTTTTGATGTCAATCTTAGCCAGTTGTTTGTTCCAGGCTTGATCAGCATCCTGAATCACCTTATTAAAGTCCCACTTGGGGATCTCGGCTTTAATATTCAACAGGGCATTAGCGGTACTGACAGGAGGAG
>NZ_JBFTIZ010000283.1:0-5486 GCF_056395165.1 Pedobacter sp. 10L46_2 | reverse complement strand
CCTTTGCATGCGCAGGTCATTAAAATCAGGATGTATTATGGGGTAAAGTATCAGCTTACAACAAACAAATCTGTTCACGAAATAGCGGGATTAGTTGGGTACAAAGATCCGCATTATTTTAGCAGTGCATTTAAAAAGTGTTTTGGAGTATCACCTAAATTTCTGATTCAGGGGTGAGATCCTGCCAAAGTATTTCTTAATTATTTTGGCAGTAATCCGTATTTTTTTTAAAATAAATGAGCTGCATTTTTGGACCATTAAAACACATAGTTGTAAACCATGCAAACAATATTCTTTAACCAAACAAAATTCTATTTATCTGCTAAAGCCAGAGTTATTATTGTAGATGCTATTGCTTATTTGATTCTTGCCTTGTTTATGTATACTGCTGCAAGCAAATTATTTGCTATTCGTTCATTTTCTTCTACACTGTCTAAATCACCTTTAATTGGTGAGTATAGTAAATTGGTTGCATGGGGTATTCCAATAGCTGAACTGGTTATTGGTGTGTTGTTAATTTTTGCTCCGATTAGAAAATGGGGATTGTATGCTTCATTTGTACTTATGATTTTGTTTACTCTATATCTGTTATACATGGTTTTTTCTGGCAGCAAGTTGCCCTGTCATTGTGGTGGAGTGATCAGTACAATGACATGGCAGCAGCACATCTGGTTTAATCTGGGGTTTGTGTTACTGGCATTTGCGGGGATTTTTCTTTACAGAAAATAAAGGCTTTACGCGCGTGAAACAGGTAATTGCTGTAGCCTGTTAAAATAAACACAGTCTCATTAAATTAAAACTTTAAAAATGAACAACATTAAAAAAGCGGCGCTGGGTGTGTTAATAGCGGGTTTTGCATTTGGCTTCAGTGCATTCACAACAATTAAAAGGACTAATAAAGTGCTTTATTATAAAACGGATATTACGTTTCCTCTGCCTAGTGATCCAAGAGGTTATCGTTATTATTCTGGTGATCGCTGTGAGCCAATGGGAAGTTTGTGTTCTGCTCAATGGGATATTGGACTTAATACTCATCCTACCTTAGATGGAACATTATTGCCAGTTTCTGGTATGACGTATGTATCTGGGTCCATGGTTACAGGTCATTTCGAATAAAATACATCATGGGGGTGTTACCTACCCCTGTTTTAACTAATCTATTCCCTGTCATTTTGCTGTATTCCAGTTAGGCTCAATTCCATTTCATCAATTGGAAAAATATACCTTTTGTCGTTAGGCATTAGGGTGTAAGTTTGATTGTTGAATGTTCTTGTTAAGGTAATTGAAAATCTATTATCTCTGTTTAAGCGCCTCAGATCCTGCCATCTAAGCCCTCTGAATACTAATTCCTTTCTGCGCTCATTTACAATATAGTTTAATACCTGCTCTGCATTATCGGCGTTAATATCTCTGTATTTGCGGTTATATCTGTTCCTTAAAAGGTGGTTCAAGTCTGCTAGTGCAATAGCAATTTTGCCATCTCTGGCATTAGATTCTGCACGGATCAGAAAAAGTTCATCAGTAGCTAAGCCACCAAATAAATTCTTGTCGCTATTGTAACTGCCTTTGTAAGTTGCGCTTCCATTGGTGTTGTGTTTAAAGAAAATCTTAGGTCGATAATCGTTTTCAGCATAATTACTAAGTAATGTGGGTTCAACAATTAATCTCGAAGCATTAAAAATTCCAAAGGTAAAAGTGCTTTGAAATATTACTTCCGGATTAAATCTCTGAATAGGGTAGGCCGCATCCGGATTTAATGTTGCATAATCCATTAAATCTGATTGGATTTGTAGAGCTGAATCGGCATATAAACCTGCGGGCTGGTAGTCTTCCATAGCCAAATAGGTTCTGGCCAATAATGCGAAAACTGCTTGTCTGGATGGTCTTGTTTTAAATAAGGGTGTAGTGTCCAATAAAGGAATAGCTGATTTTAGGTCTCTAATGATTTGATCGTAAGTTTGTTGTAGAGTGGAGCGTTGCAATTGTATATTCACATTGTAATCCAGTCTTAAAGGTAGTCCTAATTCTGATTTTGCTGTAGCTTGTATGTAGGCTGTACAATATTCCTGAGCAAGGTTAAAAAAATCGAAAGCACGAAAGAATAAGGCGCTGCCATATATGTTATTCCATTCATCTTGTCGGGTAGTGGGGGCTTTTATCTTTTTAATGCCATCAAGGATGACGTTTGAATTTAAGATTCGTCTGTAAGAATTTTCCCAATCGGCACTAGTTTCTCCATTATAAAAGTTAGCTGTTGGAGCCCAGGTATAAGCTGATTTTTCCTGTACGGTAAAAAGTGATTGCCATGAACTATATAAGATATAAAAATCGCCAGAGGCAATTTCAGCTAAGCCACAAGCCTGATTAATATTGAAAGTCGGGGAGGTATTATCAAGTAAGGCCCGAAAATCTTCCAGGGTTTTTGGGACAATAAGGGATTGGTCTGGATTTGCTTCCAGCCAACCTTTTTTGCAAGAGGATAATACCATCATTAAAAATATGGTGGTAAATAGTGCGATTTTATTTGTTTTCATATCACTAAATATTCTTTAAAATCTGGCCTTAAATCCAATAGCAAAACTTTTGGCTATTGGGTGAGATAATCCATTTCCTGTTGCTGGTACAAGATCAGGATCTAATCCGAAATCATTTGCCTTCCAGATAATTCCCAGGTTATTTGCATAAAAATAAAGCTGTAACTGTTTTACCGGTATGTTTTTCCAGTTGGAGCGATCAAGGTCGAAACCGATACTTATGTCCTGTAAACGAATATGGTCGCCAGGTGCTACTGTAGCGGATGAACTATTGTAGAATTTATCCCGAAAATTATTTTCTCCAAAACTCGCCATCGATGGGATGTTTGTAATAGCTTCATCTCCGCTTTTCTGCCAGCGATTTCCAAAATCAGCATTCATGGCTGAACTAATCTCTGTATTATACATTTCATAATAATTCACTGATGGTTTTCTGATATAATAGCCAAATTTATAGCTGATGTTGAAAGCTAATGTGAATTTTTGAAAGAAAAAAACATTACCTACCCCCCCGTAAATAGTGGGTCTTGCCGAACCATTATATTCCACATCTTGCATGGAACTGTTAAGAATGGCTTTGTAATCTTTACTAACCTCGCCATTCAGATAGCCTCTGGGGTCACCGTTTGTTGGGTCTAATCCTGCCCACTTGTAACTGTAAATTCCGTATACAGGTCTATTTAATGTCGGAACACTACTGTAAGTGCCAACGTAGTAGACACTGGCAGGCTCAGCAACACCATAATCAGTAACCCAGTCGTGCACGGTGGAGAGGGTAAAACTTGTGGCCCAACCCAGTTTTCCTTTTAGGTTTTGTGAATTCAGGGATATATCGAGTCCTTTAGCCTTTAATTTCGAGTAATTGCCTCTTAAGATTTTGATGCCGGTATTTGAAGGAAAAGATTTATCGCCCAGGATATCAGAACCATTTTTGATATAATATTCCACTTTTCCATTAATGGAAGGATTTTTAAGACCAAACTCAACTCCAACATTGGCAATTGCTACCTTTTCCCATCTTAACTCTGGATTCCCTATATTGATGATGCTCGCAAAAGTCAGGTTAGTATACGCTGCCCCTAATGCATTATACCTTAAGGTGGTAATTCCTGTGTTAGATTTATCCAGATTGCCACTATAACCATAGGATGCCCTGAGTTTTAAAACAGGCAACCAGTTTAACTTATAAAAATCTTCTCTGTCGATATTCCATAGTGCCCCTCCAGACCATAATGGAACATATTTTTGGTTGGTTTTTATACCAAAATAATTAGAGCCGTCAACCCTTGCACTTCCTGAAAGGGTATATCTGCCGTCGTAAGTATAAGCCACGTTAATATAAGAGGAACGCATTCTATCTGTTTTTTTAAACACGTTATAGTTGGTTCCAATCCGGCCTGAACCTACCGGATTTAAATCAAAATAGCTTACCGTATCTACAGCCGCTGACTTGCCAGAATTCTGATCGTATCCGTATTTAGTTTGCCTGTTCAAGTCAGATATAGATTCTGAGATTTCATAACCTATAATAGCTGAAACTGTGCTTTTTTGCCAGCTTCTCTCATAATTTAATTGGGTGCGTACACTATTAGAAGAAGCTTTGCCATTAGCTGTATAGAGAATTCCTCCTAAGGGGATGTTGTAGCCACTAACTATACCGGAAGTTAGGATAGAATACTGATTGATGAGGTGTCTGGTTTGGTAAGTTTCGATACTGTTATAGCGCGATGCCTTACTATCAAACTGCTGATATTGGTACTTAAGGGTTGCGCTTAATCCTGGAATGATGGTGTAGGTTAGTCCTCCATTTAACCGGAGATCATTATTTTTTATTATTAGTGGAGATTTGCCCAATTCATTTAAGGGTAAATATGACCAATCCAAAAATCCATTGTTTTGAGCGTCTTTTTTGAAACTGGAACTAAAGTTTCTGTCGAACACATTATTTTGGCCATTTGTATCTCTAAATTGATAATAGGGAGCAGTAAGCGATGATATTTCGCTTAGGGCACTATCTACGTTTGAGGTTGATTTTACATAATACAACCCTAGTTCCAGTTCGAGATTTTTAACAGGACGAATTGTGTTTTGACTGTTTATAGTTATTCTGCTGTTGTTATTGGCTATCAAGGACGCATCAGTTTTGTCGTATCCGGTAGAGAAATAATGATTTGTTTTTGCCGTTCCTCCACTTAATGATACGGCATATTGTTGCGAAACCGGTCTCCTGTAAAAATACTTTAACTCGTCATTTCTTACATCTTTAGTCCGTAAAACATTTAATTGTTGCGCCGTTTCATCAGCAGATTGACCCATTCGCTGTTTGTTTAGGATTTGGACAACGGGAGAAATTACATTATAGTTTTGAGGATTATTTAATATTTCATCATATTTTCCATGGTTGAATAAAAATGTTTCTATGTCAATATAATCGGATGAGGATAAAAAAATTTGATTATAAGAAAGATCAGGCTTGCCGGAAATGGCAACATTCGAATTTACAGATACACTTAAAGGCTGCAGGTTCTTACCTCTTTTGGTAGTAATTACAATCACACCATTTCCTGCCCTAACCCCCCATATAGATGTGGCCGCGGCATCTTTTAAAACTGTAATTGTGGCGATGTCATTTGGGTTAATGAAATTGAAGTCTCCATCAAAAGGAAAGTTATCCAAAATGATGAGGGGTTGATCGTTTGCAAAAATGGTGCTCCGGCCGCGAACCGACAAATCAAGGGGCCCAGAATTGGCTCTAACTGTATTCCTATTAAATAATAGACCACTGGTAATTCCCTCTAATCTGGGTAATACATCAGGGCTTACTTTGCGTGAAAATTGTACGCTATCTACCAATGCAAAACTTCCTGTGGCACGTTGTTTTGGTATTTTTTGATAACCTGTACTTACTACTTCTACTTCCTTTAGCAGATCGTTATTTAAAGATAAGCTAAC
>NZ_JBFTIZ010000282.1:7426-12878 GCF_056395165.1 Pedobacter sp. 10L46_2 | reverse complement strand
CAGGATAAGTTTATGGATGTTAGTTCCTATGGTGACTTACTCAATATCTTTTGTGATAATATAACAGCCGATAATGCCAGCATTTTAGACATTGCCTGTGGCCCTGGAAATATCACCAAATACTTGCTAAACAGGAGACCTGACTATAAAGTCTTAGGAATTGACTTGTCCTCGAAAATGCTCGAACTAGCCCAAGCTAATAACCCGACAGCTAAATTTGAGCTCATGGATTGCCGGGAGATTGATACGATCGAAGAGAAATTTGATGGAATCACGTGTGGCTTTTGCCTACCTTATTTGACGCGTAAGGAAGCTATTGCGCTAATCGCTAGTGTTCCTGGATTATTAAATCCAGGTGGTGTGTTTTATTTGAGCACGATGGAGGAGGATGATGTTAATAAATCGCGATATCAAATATCAAGTACAGGTGATAAGGTATGGGTAAATTATCATCATGAGCGTTATTTAACTCAAGCCTTCCAGGAAAATAACTTTGAAATAATCAATTTAAAACATTTTACTTCTCCTGATAAGGATGGTCTAATGATTACTGATTTGATATTGATGGGGAAATTGTAGGTGTATGCGCTGACTTATTAAAGCGATTTTAGGCTACTTAAAATTACTTTGCAAAGTTTTACAACTGCGAAGACGATCAATCCGGCGAGAACCCCAATCCCGAACTCCTTAATGATCAAGGGAATACTTGGCAGCAAATGGTGTAGAAATTCAATGTTATGAACGAAAATACCGCCCGAAACTAAGATCAATGCAATTGTTCCTACCACGCCCAGAATTCTGATGATAACAGGCAGTGATTTAACAAGTAAATGACCAATTAGTGCAACAAAGCCCTTGTCACTGGAACGCTTGATCAATTTGTGCCCAGCATCATCCATTCTAACTATGATGGCAACGATACCATAAACACCTACGGTAGCCAGTAATGCAACTACCGAAACCGTTAAAATCTGAATAGGGAGGCTTTTTTCCAAGACACTTCCCAGTGCAATAATTACAATTTCTATGGACAGGATGAAATCAGTCATCACAGCAGACTTGACCTTTGCTTTTTCTGCTTCGATACCATCTTGTTTTACCGCTGTAATTACTTCATGATCCGCCTTCTTGCGATGAAAAAAGTATTCGATTATTTTTTCAACGCCCTCATAAGCGAGGAAAAAACCACCTAAAATTAAAATAATCTTTATCGCTATAGGAAAAAATGCATTGAGCAATAATGCAATCGGAACAATAATAATTTTGTTAACGAAGGACCCCTTGGTAATTGCCCAAAGCACTGGTATCTCTCTTGAAGCCAGAAACCCCGTTGCCTTTTCCGCATTCACGGCTAAATCATCCCCAAGGATCCCTGCAGTTTTTCTCGTTGCTATTTTAGCTGCCACAGAGACATCATCCATTAAAGCAGCAATATCATCTAAAATCGCAAAAAAACCTGAAGCCATATCGATCTCATTAATAATTAGGTTGCAAAATATCTTTAAAAACGTGATTTTGAAAATAAAAAGATGATAATATTTTTCACATACCCCAATGCATAGTAAAGTCCGGATTACATTTTACGTTTATGTCTTTGTTCTTTTCGTCGGGCTTTCAGCATTTCTTTAATCTGAGCGTCTATTTTCTCTACAGCGGTAGTAAAAGCTACTGAATGAAGAATTGTACAATGTTTGTTCAAAAAAGCCATTGTCTCTTCAGGATAAATATTGCCAATCTCCCGAAGCGCCCATCCTAATCCTTTCTGAACAAAGTAATCTTTATCAGCAATTAATGGCCCCACCATATCTAGCAATTTTGCCGCAGGGAGAAGGGTTTTACGCTTCTTACTGTATAGCAGCATCCCAACCAATGACTGCCTACGCTCCCAAGGGTTTTCGGATTTGTTCCATAGCTTATACTGGCCGTATATCTTCTCCGGCATCTTTTCCATTAAATGTGCATAGATATCGGATAGTCCGTCAGAATGCGCCCAGTTGTCAATCTTTTTTACCCATAAGCGTACGACCTCCCAGAGTTCATTCGCATCGAGTTTTAACAAGTTCCTTTCAACAAAGTAGATGCATTGGCTTAGCACTTCGTAAACATCTGCATTTTTCCATATTGCATCCCAAACGGGAAGCTGATCCTGAAGAGTTAGTGTACTGAAAGTGTAGCCCGTTTTTAGTATTGACCGCTGCATAGGTACTGAAAGGCCGATGACTTCATATTGGGTTCCAATATAACTTTTGAGATCTGTATGTCCGGAGACTTTATCATAAGGTTGTTTTTCGATTAACCTGTTTATGATTTCGGATAAGTATTTTGATGTAGATATCATTTGATGTTTATCAATTTCAGGTATTTTTTTTGTTAATTAGCTTTGTCATCCTGGAAAGATACTTCCCGGTAATCACAGAGAATCATATTTGCTATGTGCGTTCGATCATAAAATAAGCCAACTCTTGTTCATCTCTCTTGAGGTTATTTAACCGTCTAAGGCCTGCTTTTTCAAGAACCTTTTGTGAACCTATATTGTCCAGATCGGTTACAGCAACTACCTGATTGGTATCTGTATGTGTAAAGCAGTAGTCAATTAAAGCGCTGCTCGCTTCGCTGGCTATACCTTTCCCCCAATATTTTTTAGCCAAAACATATCCAATCTCAACCTGATCCGGCACATATTCAAAATGTCTTGTAAGATACATGCCTATAAAATCCAGGGTATGGATATCAAATATTCCCCATCGGCCTAGCGGGCCTTTGCTGTAATCTGCTATCGTGCTGTCAAACAATTCCAGGTATTGTGCCGTCGAGCGTTGAGGAATGTACCGGGCAACTTCTTCATCTTCAAAAAGCAGAACGAACAATTGCTTGTCTTCAGGTACAAACTCACGAATAATGATATTTTGGCTTTGATAAAGAATAGTCATACATAAATTTTATACAAAGATATAGAACCTATCATTTGCTTTGATGAAGATTATTCACCAGATTTTGGAACGGGCTCGACGTTGTAAAGGCGTTTTAAAATAATTCTCTTTTAAATAAACATTTGCTAAGGTATATTTGTTGCAATTCAAAAATCCAAGTCGTATGAAACCTACTCAATATTCGTTCCTCTTTTTATGCCTTTTGTGTCTAGCTGCATGTAATATTTTTAAAAAGACTTCTGTACCACAAACAAGCAAAGACACTATGGAAACCAGTCAAATTACAGATCGTAAGTGGAAGTTAGTTGAACTTGCAGGTAAACCGGTGGCAGATAAGATAAATGGTAAAGAACCATTTCTTTTGCTTCAAAAAAGTGACAGCCGTTATTCTGCTTCTGGAGGCTGTAATGGGATAGGTGGTGAGTTTAAATTACAAGAGAATGGAAGGATAAAATTTTCACAGGGAATGTCCACTATGATGGCTTGTGAAAACATGGAGATTGAAAATGGTTTAACTAAAGCCTTGATTGCCGCTGATAATTACAGTATTAACGGAGATGATTTATCTTTAAATAAAGCCAGAATGGCACCCCTGGCTCGCTTTAAGGCCGTTAAGTAATTTAAAGATCTATATTCAGATTGCGGAAAATTGCTTAATGTAATTTCTCATTGTGAAATCTACCGTAAACCCCATGTTCAGATAGATATTTTTACCTAATTCTGAAGCTTGCAAGTAGGCATATGTTAACTGATTATCTATGGCTTTATTTAAGATGTATGCCATCGTTTCTTCAGCAAATCCTCTTTTCCTCATTTGTGGAATAATTCCCAGTCCGTGTATGCCAATTGCATTTTCGGTCTGCATGGTAAGGACTGTTCCTATTGGTGTTTTATCCAAATAAATGGTATAATAGGTTATTTGATTGCATGTTTTGATTAGTATTTCAGGATTAATATTATACTTAAAAGATTCCGGATATAAATCTGTCCAGGTTTTTGCCTGTTCAGGCTGATATACCTGCTCAAAAGTTAACCGCTGTTCTTGGTTAAATTTTTGGTCAAGGTGCATGGACATGCCAATTTGTGCTGATTTTTGCTCAAATCCGCTATATTCAATTAGTTTATACCTGGTGCTTTCTGTATCATCCCAATACGAAAACGATAAACTAATGGGAGAGGAGTTGATAATTTCCAGAATTTCCTTTAAGGCTGATTCATCTAATTGTTGCTTCAGCCAGAGACGATTTGGCCAGTCCGAATTTGGAATGCGGACATAACTAAGTTGTTCATCGGTAAAAAATCCATTGAACGGACTACTGGCTTTTTCCCAGAGCGTAATTAAGTTTTTGATGTTTAGCAAGGCATGTTCATTCATAGTGCTTATTTTGAATTTATGAGTAGTATTCCAGCCATCATGGCCATAATTCCTATTATCTTTTTTACGGTTATTGGTTCTAATGGCAAATTTAACCAACCAAAGTGTGTGGCGATAGCCGAAAAAATAAGTTGGCCGCATAATCCTAATGAGATCATTTTAGAAAGCCCTAGCTTAGGAATGCTATAAAAATAAAGGCTAATTCCGACAACACTGAAAAGTCCCCCTGTAAACCATAAATACCAGGGAACTTTTTTAATCAGGCTAGTGTTTGGTATTTCGCTTGAAATCAACAAAACAAAAACCGAGGCAAAAAGCAGACTACTGAAGGATGTGGCTATAGTAGCAAGTAGCGGTTTTTTAAGCAAAACACCCAGATGTGCATTAAACCCTGCCTGAATAGCTAAAAAGATACCGCCCAAAAATGCGGCTATGGATACTAATTGTTGATTCATATAGCGAAGTTAGATTGATGTTTTTCAATTTCACTTTACATATGTTGATTGGTCTATTTATTTTTTATTTCCCTTCTGATTCTGCTTAGCTGCGTTGCCGTAATTCCTAAATGGGAAGCGATATGCTGTAATGGAATCCTTTTGTCGATACCCGGATGTTTTGCCAGCATTTTTAAGTAGCGGATACTGGCGGTTTCCATTACGATAGATATTTCTCGCTGTTCTTTATCTATAACCCAATTTTTTTCGAGATAAGCAATATAGAAATTTTTCAAATCGTCCCGCTGGTCGATAAGTTCCTTGTATTTTTCATGATTGATCGTAATAACTGTACTGTCTTCTATTGCCTGTAACGTAAATTGGGATGGAATTTTCAGCAATGCGGAAACGGTAGAACCTGCAAATTGCCGCTCCAGGAAAATATTTTTATTATAGGTATTTCCCTGCACATCACTAAAATACGCGATAAGCGCTCCTTTACAGACAAAGTATAATGACTTGGATATCTGTCCTTCTTTTAATAAGAATTCATTTTTTTTAATGGTCTGTATACGGATCAGAGATACGAGTAATGAAAATGATTCTTCAGAAATTGTATGGTAATTCCCTATGATAGTCTTAAATGTTGATAGGTATAGTTCTTCGTTAATCACTTTTATGTTTTAAAATTTAGCCATAGTGCGTGTTATTTC
>NZ_JBFTIZ010000282.1:0-7420 GCF_056395165.1 Pedobacter sp. 10L46_2 | reverse complement strand
TCTTTATTCCTTTATAATAGACTTCTGCACCTTCCGATTGTATTTGAATTTTCCCTTTTCTTAGTGGTGATTCATTTCCGTCATCGATTTGCTTGTTGCGGTAAAGGACCATCATTACTTTGCCATTCATCACATGGACACTAGTATCTCCATAACAGTATAAATCAACTGTATTCCATTCACCAGATGGTCTTTCTGCATCACTCATTTTTTTACAGAATCTACCGATCTGGCTGTCTTCTCGGAAGCTAATAAGCTTTCCTTCCGGACGATAAGTATAGTTTTTCCCTTCTTTAATTGCAGGAATATCTGCTGCACCACCAGCAACTCCCCAATAATCGCCACAGTTACCTTCATCAATCTGAAATTCTTGTGAACGCATCCATGACCCATAATCAGCCCCATATTTACCTACCGAATGATATAGCAACCCACTGTCTTTGTTCGAATTCTTCTTTTGTCCCCATTTCAGATTTCCCCATTTAAACTGTAGTTGTAAATGGTAATTCTCATATTCTTTTTTGGTAGAGATTGCACCCCAGCTTTCACCCGAGATGCGGATGATATTTTCTTCGCCTTGTTTTATCACTGTAAATACCTTCTTAGGGTCATTATTTAAACCAATGGGTATACCTGTAAGGGGTTTACCTGAGTCATCATAATCGGGAGCCAGGTAGGTATCCCATTCTTTCAGATCTTTTCCATTAAAAAGCGTTTGCCAGGATGGGGTCTTTTGCGTGGTAAAGCCCAGGGCTGATATCCCTAACAAAAGTATCGGCAGGAGTTTTAAAAGTTTCATATCAGGTTATTTTAAATCTATTCAAGATACAGATTTTTATGATTCAAAGTGGATGAACAAATCCAAACCTGGATTGTTTTATGAAATGAGATAGTTATTGAATCCTAATTACTAAAATTATGCTACATAATATAAAAAGTCTGATCGGTTTCACTATGGGTGCTACCGACGGAGAAATTGGGAAAGTTGATGAGTTTTATTTTGATGATGAAACTTGGACCATACGTTACCTCATTGTAAAAACAGGCGGTTGGCTAATGGACCGTAAAGTACTTATTTCTCCGGGAGCCTTGAAGGATCCTGATTGGAAAAACAAGTCCTTTCCGATTAAACTCACCAAGCAACAAATTAAAGAGAGTCCCGACATAGATACAGAAAAGCCTGTATCCCGCCAGCAAGAGCTCGCCTTATACAGCCATTACGAATGGCCATACGGCGATCCTACAGGCGGAGGATTTTATGGGCAACTGGGTATGGCAGGAATGATTGAATCGAGAGTGCCTTTAGAGGCGTCCATCGCAGCGCGTAATAAAAAAGAGCCTGGAGATCCTCATTTGCGCAGCATCAGCGAAGTTAAAAGGTATCACATCCACGCCACGAATGGAGAGATAGGCAAAGTAGCTGATATTATTGTCGATGAGTATTGGAGAATCCGTTTTCTGATTGTCGATACCGGTAGCTGGTTTCCGGGGAAAAAAGTTCTGCTTTCGCCCGAATGGATAAAAGAGGTTAGTTGGGCAGACTCGTCTGTGGAAGTAGATGTTTCGGTGGAAGCGGTAAAAAATAGCCCGAAGTATGACCCTGACCAACCCATGGCTGAAAATTATGAAACAGACCTTTTCCGGCATTACGATAAATAGGTTAAGATTACTTTACGCCAAAATTTTCTATTCAAAGGGAAGTTTCAATAAAGTCTATTAATTTAGTAGTATTTATTTATATTTGTTTTGTATCAAATTTAGTTGAACAATTAATATGAAAAAAATACTATCATTTATTGGCGGCATGTTACCTCTGATAGCTGTTGCTCAGCAACCATTTACATTTAGTGGAGAGATCAAAGGACTCCGAACAGGAGAAAAACTTTTTCTTACTTACAGTGTAGAAGGGAAAAACAAAGCAGACTCAGCAATAGTTACTGATGGAAAATTTAACTTTAATGGGAGCATTAAAGATCCATTAAAAAGTACTCTTTACAGAAAAGATGCGATTAAGGGAAATAGGGTAGACGTACTATCATTTTATATCGAACCTGGAAACATAAAACTTACCGGCACTGACTCATTAAAACATTCCCTGATCAATGGATCAAAAGTTAATGCAGATAATTATTTGCTTAAAGCGGCGTCAAAAAAGGTACAGGATAAACTTACTTCGCTTGGAGAAGAATATGCAAAATTCACTGTTGAACAGAAAAAAGATGAACCCTTCCTTGAAGGATTCTATAAGCGTTATGACAACACTTCCGCTGAGTTATTTCCTATATATCTGGACTTTGCAAGTAGGCATCCAAATTCATTCGTTAGTCTAACAGTGCTTTCACAGTTGGCTTCTGATGAAACATTACAAAGTGATGCGGAAAAAGTGTATCAAAATCTCTCGTCTGGAATTCGTCAAACTTACTACGGCCAGCAAGTTGGAGTTCTATTTGCTGCTGCAAAAAGGACTAAAATTGGTTCACAAGCGCCTGACTTCACCCAGAATAATATCTATGATAACCCGGTGAAGCTCTCGGACTTTAAAGGGAAATATGTTTTGTTAGACTTCTGGGCTTCATGGTGTGGGCCCTGCCGCCGCGAAAATCCTAATGTGGTTGCAGCTTACGAAAAATTTAAAGACAAAGGATTTACTGTGTTGGGTATTTCATTAGATCAGCCAGGTAAAAAGGATGCGTGGTTAAAAGCAATTGAAGATGATAAATTGACATGGACACATGTTTCAGATCTTAAGTATTGGGATAATGAAGTCGCTAAATTATATGGTGTAAGGTCTATACCCGGTAATTTTTTATTAGATCCCTCAGGAAAGATAGTTGCCAAAGGTTTGCGAGGTGCTGATTTGCAGAATAAGTTGCTGGAGTTGCTGGATTCAAAAACCAAATGATACTGAATATTTTAATTAAGTTCTTCTTAATGGGAACTCCAGATGGCATTGATGAGGCCTCTACACCTCATAAAGACAAATGGTATCAGGAGTTTCATATCAATATGCTAGATGCTTACTGTTAGTCTCACATACTCAATAACGATAATTTTTATCTCAATATCTGACTAACCACAAAGAAGTAAGGTTTTCCAATTCACCTCTACAATCACTTCTATTAAATATATTTAATTATTTTTATATCAACTATTTAATACACTTTCATGAAAGAATTAGATTAACATTCATTTTAGCCATTTTTTAAGGAAACCCATAAAATATTGAGTATATCATTAAAGTTAATAATGACGCCACTATTAAATGAATGGGTTAAAGCAAATCTCCCAGTAATTGTGCTCCGGGTCGGCTATTATTCCAGCATACCCACCCCAAAATACTTTTGCTGGTTTTTTAATAATATTAACTTGTTTACTTTCCAGCTCCATAAACAGCTCATCTGTTTCTTTTAAAGATCCGGTATAGATAGTTAGGTAAACTTTAGGTAGGATTTCCGTTGTAACTGGTTCACTACCTAAATAACGAGCATGGTCTTCCGCTTGGTAAATGCTTAGCAACAAACCATGCTTGAGCCTAAACATAACAATATCCGTGCTTTCAGACTGGATTTCCCAGCCAAAAGTATCTATGTAAAATGTTTTAAGTTTAAGCAAGTCTTGAGCTGCAATAGTAACTGCATTGATCTGTGTTCTCATCATTAAGGTATATTCTTTGGTTAACCAAACTTATGGATATGTGACAAAAGAAACCAGTTATTTTGATGATTTTGTGTAAAATTTTTACTTTAACGAAGTGTAATTACTGGAGGCATAGATAAAGAGTTTTGGAATAAATGTTTTTTTTAACAAGTTTTTTAATCAAATTACCATCAAATGCAAACCAAAATATTTATTCTTTTTACTTTTTTATATTCGCTGAATTTCAATCTTGCAGACGCCCAAACTTCTGGAATTGAAAAACCTGCCGGTTGGCCCATTATAGAAAATCAAATGAAACCATGGACAAGATGGTGGTGGATGGGGAATGCAGTAAACGATAAAGATCTTGAATTGGTTTTGCAACAGTATAGTCAGGCAGGACTTGGAGGTGTAGAAATTACGCCTATTTACGGAGCAGTGGGATATGAGAACAAGTATATCAATTTTCTTTCCCCTGAATGGCTATCAGCACTTCATTTCACAGTTACCAGAGCAAATTCACTGGGAATGGAAGTAGATATGAATACCGGTACTGGCTGGCCTTTCGGAGGACCCCACATAAAGCCTGAAAATGCAGCTACAAAACTCATTACCCGTAAGTTCACCTTAAATGCAGGAGAAAAGCTAAATGAGCCGATTACGGTTAAAGAAGATGGACAGGACCTTGCAGAACTGCAAGCCTTAACGGCTTATGGCGAAAGCGGAGAGGTATTGAATCTCTTTCCTCTTGTACAAGTCAGCAAACTACTAAACTGGTCTCCAACATCTGGACGTTGGGAAATTTACGCCGCTTTTGCAGGTAAAACACATCAAAAAGTTAAGCGTGCAGCACCAGGAGGCGAGGGATTCACCTTAGATCATCTCGACAGCAATTCAGTTAATGTTTACCTCAAAAGATTTGCGGATGCTTTTGGGAAAAGACCACAGGGAGTGAGGGCTTTTTTTAATGATAGCTATGAAGTATATGGTGCTAGCTGGACGCCAACATTCTTAGCTCATTTCAAGAAAGCCCGGGGATATGATCTGGAAAATTACATTCGCGAACTTGCAGACAGTGGAAATAATGACAGCACAAGAGAAATCGTAGCACGTCTGAAGTCGGATTACCGTGAGACGATGGATGAACTTTTACTTGAAAATTTCACTCAAAACTGGACAAACTGGGCCCATAACCTCAAATCCTTAACAAAAAATCAATCTCATGGTTCCCCTGGAAATCTTCTTGATCTTTATGGTGCGGTTGATATTCCAGAAACAGAAATCTTCGGCTCCAGCTATTTTCCCATCGTGGGCCTCCGCAGAGATTCTGGCGACATTAGAAATGTTGACCCAGATCCAATAATGAGCAAATTTGCTTCCTCAGCAGCGAATACAGGTGGCAAAACATTAATTTCCTCAGAAACGTTCACATGGCTTACCGAGCATTTCAAAACTTCTTTTTCGCAGTGCAAACCCGAGGTTGAGCAACTATTTCTTTCGGGTATCAACCATATATTTTATCATGGAACAACAAACTCACCATCGAATATTCCTTGGCCTGGATGGTTATTCTATGCCTCGGTAGAAATGAATCCAAATAATAGCCTGTGGCCGCAAGCCAAAGGTTTGAACGATTATATAGCCAGATGTCAGTCCATATTACAAAGTGGAAAACCAGACAATGAGTTACTTATCTATTGGCCCATTTATGATGTCTGGAATAATTCAAAAGGTATGGAAATGACCTTAAAAGTTCATGATGTAGATAAATGGTTACATCCAACCTCATTTTACAAGCTGTGTAAGCAGCTTTCAAAAATCGGCAAATCCTGAGACGCTAGACAAAATTATCGGGTTAGCTTACAATGGAGCTATTGTGATTTTTCAGCAGTTGCCCAAGGATGTTCCCGGTTTATCTGATTTGGAAGAGCGAAGAAAAATGTTGAAAGCAAGCCTTTCAAAACTAACATTCAAGAATTCAGCCCCCGGTTTTAAACAATATGTTACTGGAAAAGGCATTATCTTTCTTGGAAATAATATTGAAGAAATTTTAAACTTCAATAGAATCAAAAGAGAAACGCTTGTCGATTCAGGTCTGGAGTTTACCAGAAGACAAATTGCATCCGGAAAATATTATTATTTGGTAAATCACAGTTCCAAATTGATTGATACAACCCTTTCACTCAATGAAAAAGGGTATGTCACTATCCTTGATCCACAGACAGAAGTTATCGGGACCGCAACTAAAAAAGAAAACAAAGTACGGATTCAGATAAGCTCAGGCCAAACTCTTTTTTTAAGAGTTGATAAGAGCCCTAAAACAACGGCTAGCTATTGGGTATATTTGGACAAGCCAGAAAAAGCAATAGCCCTTAATAAGCAATGGATTCTCCATTTTACTAAGGGAGGCCCTGAATTGCCTCCAGATCAAACATTAAACACTTTACGCTCCTGGACTGATTCAGGCGACCCAAAGTCAATTGCATTTGCGGGAACGGGGGTATATTCATCTACCTTTAACATAGAATCAAAGTCTGCAAAGGAATATGTCTTGGATTTAGGTAAGGTAAACGAAAGTGCCAGGGTATGGATAAACGGAAAGGAAGTTGGCATTATATGGAGTATTCCCTTTCAGGCCCGGATAGGAAAATTTCTGATCCCTGGCAAAAATACGATTAAAATAGAAGTTGTGAATTTGATGGCTAACCGCATTAGAGATATGGATATTAAGAAAATCAAATGGAAGAATTATCATGAGATTAACTTTGTGAATATTAATTATAAGGATTTTGACGCTTCATCCTGGAAGGTTATGCCTTCTGGACTTACTGGTCCTGTTTCAATAACACCTTATTATTAGTTATAAAAACAGTTGTATTCATATGATTAAAAACTTTGGTTCGCTATAAGTGTTAAATATTGGCAAACCTTAGATCATGAGCTTAAAACAGTATCATAAAAAACGTGATTTTAATAAAACATCCGAGCCTAACTCGGGTAAAGCAAAAACATCGGGAAAACTTCAGTTTGTAATTCAAAAACATGATGCTACTCGCCTGCACTATGACTTCCGGTTGGAAATGAATGGCGTGCTGAAAAGCTGGGCTATTCCCAAAGGTCCCTCAACAGACCCAAAAACCAAGCGTCTGGCAATGATGGTAGAAGATCATCCTTTTGACTACAAAAATTTCGAAGGCATTATCCCGAAAGGGGAGTATGGAGGGGGTACCGTAATTGTCTGGGATCAGGGAACTTATGAACCCATTGAAAAGATCAGGGGTAAAAAGGCGCAGGAGAAATATTTACTGGAACAGTTGCATTCCGGCTCGCTCAAAATAATACTTCATGGCAGCAAATTAAAAGGAGAATATGCTCTGGTGAAGACAAACGGGATGGGAGAGAATGGCTGGCTGCTAATTAAGCATAAAGACGATTATGCTTCTACAACTGATATTACTAAAAAAGACAAATCCGTACTTTCGGAAAAGACGATTAAACAAGTCGAAAAGACGAGCGATAAGGTCTGGCAAAATGGCCATGAACAGGTAGAGTCCATTGAAATCTCTACTGACGTCAAAACTTTATTGAAAAAAGCCAAGAAATCTAAAATCCCGATTGGTATGAAGCCAATGCTTGCTACACTAGTAGATGAGCCTTTTGATGATCCCAATTGGATTTATGAGGTCAAATGGGATGGTTATCGATCATTGGGGTATTGCCTGAAGAATGGGGATGTACAACTGCTTTCAAGGAACAATAAGCAATTCAATGAGAAGTTTTATCC
>NZ_JBFTIZ010000281.1:0-9943 GCF_056395165.1 Pedobacter sp. 10L46_2 | reverse complement strand
GTAATACCCCTTCCAGGCCATATCCTGTTTGGATAGAGATCTTTCTGTCGCCAAGAGCAACCACGATCATTATCCCATTATTTTTCCCTGAGCTACCAACTCCCCATTTTCTACCCAATTCAAGCGCATATTCGTTAATGTCATAGTCGCCAACAGATTTTAATACAGCTACTGCAATTTGAGTGGAGCTTGAATCATCAAAAGCAACAAGTTTCTGTTCCAATTGTTGCAATTGATCAGCTGAAAGTGTTCCTGTATAATCATTTACCAATTTGGTCGGCTTTGCCGGAAAATCCTGAGCAAACCCAACCAGGGATGTTGTAAGTAAGAATAATGCTACGATTAATTTTTTCATAGCTTATGTGGTTTTATTCTGATCCATAAAAATAATGTCATTTGGCAGTTCATTGATGTCGTCATTTTGCGAAGGGAAAAACGTTGCAAGTTTTTCTCCTGCCAAAATTACGCCTGCTATAATGCCCTGAGCTAAATTGCCAGAGGCAAAATGAGCTTTCATTGCAACTTTAGTTGTTTCCCAGAAATCTGTAGGTACAACTTTATTAATTCCACTATCACCAACTATTGCAAACTTATGATCTACATAAGCCAGGTATATCAATACACCATTATGTCTTGATGTTTTATCCATCCCAAGTTTTGAAAAGTAGGATGTTGCTTTTTCAAATGCATCGCCGCTGCAATGTTTATCTATGGCAATTCTGATTTCGCCTGAAGTGGCTTTTTCAGCATCTGATATGGTTTGGGAAATTAGTTCTTGTTCTTGTTCTGTGAATGGCCCCATAATTGGATTGCTTTTATAAAGATAAGGGTAATGTATGTTTATTCATTTAAACATACATTACCCTTAAATGTTGTTATGGTATATTAGAATTCTACTTTTGGTGCATTTTGTGCACCAGCGTCAGCTTTAAAAGCAGCTTTTTGGCTAAATCCGAATATGCCTGCAGTAATGTTGTTAGGGAATGATCTTACCTTTGTATTATAAGTTTGAACCGATTCGTTAAAATCTTTACGCGCTACTGTGATACGATTTTCAGTACCTTCCAGCTGAGCTGATAATTCACTAAACTGTTGAGTAGCTTTAAGCTCAGGGTAGTTCTCGGTTAAAACCATCAATTTACCTAATGCCTGACTTAACTGACCTTGAGCAGCCTGATATTTTTGCATATTCTCTTCAGTTAATTTATCAGGGTCTATTGTGATCTGGCTTGCTTTAGAACGTGCTTCAATAACCTGAGTTAATGTACCCTGTTCAAACTTTGCTGCACCTTTAACTGTGCTTACAAGGTTAGGGATCAAATCAGAACGGCGTTGATATTGTGTTTCAACCTGTGCCCATTTGGTTTTTACATCCTCATCCAGTTTAACCAAGCCGTTGTAACCACAACCACTTACTGCCACTAATAAGACTAAGATTCCTACAATTACTAAAACTACTTTTTTCATATTTTTCTGTTTTGTTTTTCAGTGTTAATTTACGCATTAGAACTCAATTTCTGTACCTTTGTTACAGTTCAGTAGAAAAACCTGACAACAATAACGCAAAAAGACATCTAAATTACGCTGGCTCTGGCAAAAATCAATGATAAAATCGCCGATGTGCAAACCTTTAGAAAACCCGAAATGGTGGTATTTCTCAATGTAAAGCCTATAAAATTCTTAAAAGATTAAATAACCGCTTTCAAGAAAAGTAATTTTCGAAGGGAGGATGAAGCAATTTTTTCGCTGTAAAATAACTGACATAATTACAATTCGTGTACTGCCAAAAGAAGTCAGAAGCTTTCAAATTTATATTTAATGTTTAAAATAGTAAGGATCTTTTAATGTTGTAAGATGTACCTTTGCATCAATTCAGGATAAAAACCTGACGATAATTATGCAAAAAGACATTGAAATAACGCTGGCTCCGGAAGAGACCGACAACATAACTGCGATTAAGAAAAACCTTTCGGAAGCTTTAAAAATTGATCTTTCCCGAATTGGCGGATATAGAATCCTTAAAAGATCAATTGATGCCCGTTCAAGAAAAGTAATATACAGGCTACAGGTAAGAACATTTATCGATGAACCGTTATTAACCGAATCGTTTGTTGTTAACTATAAGAATGCTAGCAATGCGAAACATGTGGTTATTGTGGGTGCTGGTCCGGCCGGATTATTTGCAGCACTTCAGTGTATCGAAAACGGATTAAAACCAATAGTGCTTGAACGTGGTAAGGACGTAAAACAACGAAGGAGGGATTTAGCAGCAATAAACAAAGAAGGTATTGTAAATACTGAATCTAATTATTGTTATGGTGAAGGGGGAGCCGGAACTTATTCAGATGGAAAATTATATACCCGATCCAATAAGCGTGGGGATATTAATAAAGTGCTTCAGGCCTTTGTTCAGCACGGCGCTGCGGAAGATATTCTTGTTGATGCCCGCCCCCATATCGGTACAAATAAATTGCCCCATATAATTACTGCAATTAGAGAAACAATTTTAAATGCAGGAGGGGAGGTGCGTTTCGACCAAAAAGTAACGGACGTTTTAATTGATTTTGGAAAGATAAAAGGTGTAGAGATTAACGGAGAAGAGAAACTATTGTCTGACGCTGTTATTCTAGCCACCGGGCACTCAGCAAGAGATATTTATGAATTGCTTCATAAAAAGAATATCCTTGTTGAAGCCAAACCATTTGCCTTGGGAGTAAGAATAGAGCACCCTCAGTCTATTATAGATGCGGCTCAATACCATTGCGATATCCGGAGTGAATTTTTGCCTCCGGCTTATTATAGTTTAGTTGAGCAGGTTGGTGCCAGAGGCGTGTTCTCGTTTTGTATGTGCCCGGGAGGGATAATTGCCCCTTGTGCAACGTATGCTGATGAAATAGTTGTTAATGGATGGTCGCCATCAAAAAGGAATAATCCATATGCGAATTCCGGAACGGTAGTGCAAATAACGCTTGATGATGTTAAGGGCGAGGATCCGCTAAGAATGATGCATTTTCAGTCGGAAATAGAGAAAACTGCTTTCAGGCTTGGTGGGGGAGATCTGGTTGCGCCTGCCCAAAGGATGGTTGACTTTGTAGAGGGTCGAATTTCAGTAGATCTACCTAAAAATTCTTATTTACCTGGAACACGGAGTGTAATGCTTAAAGAAACGCTGCCAGATTTTGTTGCATCAAGTCTGAAAAATGCTTTGCCCCTGTTTGGGAAAAAAATGAAAGGTTATTATACGAATGAGGCTATTTTGGTAGGAGTAGAAAGCAGAAGTTCATCGCCAGTTAGGATTCCAAGAGATAAAGAGACTTTTCAACATCCACAGGTTGCGGGCTTATATCCTTGTGCAGAAGGTGCAGGTTATGCAGGAGGTATAGTATCGGCTGCAATTGACGGTGTTAATTGTGCAAATGCAGTTTTAAAGTTTAGCTAAACACATTTACCTTTTATTTGTTGTTTTCGTATGATTGATTTCGCAAATGAGCTTAGAAAAGGATATAGTGGGGATGCCTGGCACGGCAACAGTGTATCCGCTATTATTTCGTCGGTAAGTAAAGATCAAATATTTAAACGACCAATTCCAACTGCACATACCATTGCTGAACTTGTATTGCACTTAACTTCATGGACGGAAGAAGTATTTTCGAGGCTGGAAGGTAACTTGGCCAAGGAACCTGAAAAAGGCGATTGGCCTATGGCTAAAGAAGAAACAATGCAGGAGTGGGATGCCATTTTAAGTGATTTTCGTTTAGCTAATGAAAAACTGCTTAATCTTGCGAGGGAAATTTCTGAAGACCAATGGAGAACAACGGTTAATCAGGTTTCGGGACCTAGAGTGAATTATTTTGAGTTATTCAATGGTTTGGTGCAGCATCATGCTTATCATGCAGGGCAAATCTCATTGTTATTAAAATTTTAGATTGTGAAAAAAACATTAATTATAGGGGCGAGCCCCAATCCGGATAGATATGCCTATAAAGCTGCGCATATGCTTAAATCAAAAGGGCACAACATTATCAATGTTGGTATAAAAAAAGGAGCTGTGGCCGGAGAAGAGATTGAGCAACCAGGGCATCTGCATAATGACATTGATACGGTTACCTTATATATAGGTCCGCATTTGCAGAGTGGTTACTATAACTATATACTAGAAACAAAACCTAAACGAGTTATTTTTAATCCTGGAACTGAAAATCAGGAACTGGAAGAATTGCTGTTGGCAAATGATATTGAGCCGATAGAGGCTTGTACTCTGGTATTGTTATCTACAGGTCAGTACTAGTATATTTTTTTAACGACTTTCCAACGACTCATAGACGACTTTGAAACGACTCTGAACGACCTTTTGTCGTTTGTAAGTCTTTTTGGTGTGAGGTGATAGGCGATAATGTATTATACTTATATGTAGTACTACGCTGTAGCATGTGGTGGCTGAATTTTCCTACTTTTGCATCCCGCTTCGGAGGAAGGGAAACAGTGAAAAAGGAAGGTGAAAAAGAGTTTCAAAAAAGATTTGCAAAACAGAAAAAGATTTCTACCTTTGCAGTCCCAAACAAAACGGGAGTTACCAAACGGAGTTTGTTAACAGAATAAAGAAGATTGAAATAAAGGAATGGTTAAACAGAAAGCGGGGAGCAATACGACCYTGCAGAAACACAGRCCAKGAYTTTAAAGAGATATAAGAAGGGGATCCGTGAGGTGACCCGCGAAGTTCATTAAAGAGATGTCATTTATCAACGTAGCGAGGTAAGAAAGTACAGATTCAAAGTACATGAAACCTGCGCTATTATTTTCGAGTCAAGTTCTGACAGACAATACAAAAACAAGAATACAGACTATTATTAACAAGTTAAGAATGGTCAGYGATTCAAACGATAACATTTTACAATGGAGAGTTTGATCCTGGCTCAGGATGAACGCTAGCGGCAGGCCTAATACATGCAAGTCGAACGAGATTAAGGGGCTTGCTCCTTATGAAAGTGGCGCACGGGTGCGTAACGCGTATGCAACCTACCTCAATCAGGGGGATAGCCCGAAGAAATTCGGATTAACACCGCATAAAAACACAGGATAGCATTATCTAATGTTCAAATATTTATAGGATTGAGATGGGCATGCGTGTCATTAGCTAGTTGGCGGGGTAACGGCCCACCAAGGCGACGATGACTAGGGGATCTGAGAGGATGACCCCCCACACTGGTACTGAGACACGGACCAGACTCCTACGGGAGGCAGCAGTAAGGAATATTGGTCAATGGAGGCAACTCTGAACCAGCCATGCCGCGTGCAGGAAGACAGCCCTCTGGGTCGTAAACTGCTTTTATTCGGGAATAAACCTTATTACGTGTAATAAGCTGAATGTACCGAAGGAATAAGGATCGGCTAACTCCGTGCCAGCAGCCGCGGTAATACGGAGGATCCAAGCGTTATCCGGATTTATTGGGTTTAAAGGGTGCGTAGGCGGCTTATTAAGTCAGGGGTGAAAGACGGTGGCTCAACCATCGCAGTGCCTTTGATACTGATGAGCTTGAATGAACTAGAGGTAGGCGGAATGTGACAAGTAGCGGTGAAATGCATAGATATGTCACAGAACACCGATTGCGAAGGCAGCTTACTATGGTTTTATTGACGCTGAGGCACGAAAGCGTGGGGATCAAACAGGATTAGATACCCTGGTAGTCCACGCCCTAAACGATGAATACTCGCTGTTAGCGATATACAGTTAGCGGCTAAGCGAAAGCGTTAAGTATTCCACCTGGGGAGTACGCCCGCAAGGGTGAAACTCAAAGGAATTGACGGGGGCCCGCACAAGCGGAGGAGCATGTGGTTTAATTCGATGATACGCGAGGAACCTTACCCGGGCTTGAAAGTTAGTGAATTATCTAGAGATAGATAAGTGAGCAATCACACGAAACTAGGTGCTGCATGGCTGTCGTCAGCTCGTGCCGTGAGGTGTTGGGTTAAGTCCCGCAACGAGCGCAACCCCTATGTTTAGTTGCCAGCACGTTAAGGTGGGGACTCTAAACAGACTGCCTGTGCAAACAGAGAGGAAGGAGGGGACGACGTCAAGTCATCATGGCCCTTACGTCCGGGGCTACACACGTGCTACAATGGATGGTACAGAGGGCAGCAAGCTGGCAACAGCAAGCAAATCTCAAAAAGCCATTCACAGTTCGGATAGAGGTCTGCAACTCGACCTCTTGAAGTTGGATTCGCTAGTAATCGCGTATCAGCAATGACGCGGTGAATACGTTCCCGGGCCTTGTACACACCGCCCGTCAAGCCATGGAAGTTGGGGGTACCTAAAGTATGTAACCGYAAGGAGCGTCCTAGGGTAAAACCGATAACTGGGGCTAAGTCGTAACAAGGTAGCCGTACCGGAAGGTGCGGCTGGAATACCTCCTTTCTGGAGTAGACTAGACTACTCGCTACGTAAATGATATAATGACAAAAGATCTCAAAAAAGAAAACCCATAGGATGAAGCGAAAGTAAAGTGCTCCATACTGTAAGCAGGKGATATGAGTTAAGCATAGGATTTGTGAAATGAGAAATCAGCACTCATAAAGCCATGCGAAATGAATAGAGTCCCGTAGCTCAGTTTGGTTAGAGCACTACACTGATAATGTAGGGGTCAGCAGTTCAAATCTGCTCGGGACTACATAAGATTGAATCTTAAGGGGGATTAGCTCAGCTGGCTAGAGCGCCTGCCTTGCACGCAGGAGGTCAACGGTTCGACTCCGTTATTCTCCACCATCACCGGTRCCTGTTATAAAAGGTACAGAAATAGGAAGTAGGAATACTTTCCGGGATAGAAAAGTTCTTTGACATATTGGAAGAAGTTAAAAAAGAAGAGCAAACAACAATAGAGACGTTGTTTGATCTGAGGAATGCCAAAAGCAAGCAATTGCATGGGGTATACTGAAGAGAAGACGACAATCAAAAAAAGCATTTCCATAGGCGCAAAAGGCTATGGAGAGAAGAAAGTAAATAAGAGCACACAGGGGATGCCTTGGCTCTCAGAGGCGATGAAGGACGTGATAAGCTGCGATAAGCACTGGGGATTAGCAAATATGAATTGATCCGGTGATTTCCGAATGGGGAAACCTGGCTGGTTGAAGACCAGTCGTATATATACGCAAACCTGCCGAACTGAAACATCTAAGTAAGCAGAGGAAGAGAAAATAATAATGATTTCCTAAGTAGTGGCGAGCGAACGGGAAAGAGCCCAAACCAGCTATGTTACGGCATAACTGGGGTTGTAGGACTACGATATGATTATAATGCAATGAAGTGGAACAGGATGGGAAGCCTGGCAATATAGAGTGAGAGCCTCGTACACGTAAGTACCATTAGTCTAGTAGTATCCTGAGTACCGCGAGGTCGGAGACGCCTTGTGGGAATCTGCCGGCACCATCCGGTAAGGCTAAATACTCCTGAGAGACCGATAGTGAACCAGTACCGTGAGGGAAAGGTGAAAAGAACCCCGAACAGGGGAGTGAAATAGAACCTGAAACTGTGTGCTTACAAGCGGTCGGAGCGTCCAGGTGGCGTGACGGCGTGCCTTTTGCATAATGAGCCTACGAGTTACTCTTCTCTGGCAAGGTTAAGTGTTTAAGACACGGATCCGAAGCGAAAGCGAGTCTGAATAGGGCGTATAGTCAGGGGAGGTAGACGCGAAACCTTGTGATCTACCCATGGACAGGTTGAAGGTGCGGTAACACGTACTGGAGGACCGAACCGATAAACGTTGAAAAGTTTCCGGATGATCTGTGGGTAGGGGTGAAAGGCTAATCAAACTGGGAAATAGCTCGTACTCCCCGAAATGTTTTTAGGAACAGCGTCGTGGTWRAGTTAAATAGAGGTAGAGCTACTGATTGGGTGCGGGGGAGTCAAATCCTACCAAATCCAGACAAACTCCGAATGCTATTTAATATACACGGCAGTGAGGCGCGGGGTGCTAAGGTCACGCGCCGAGAGGGAAAGAACCCAGACCATCAGCTAAGGTCCCCAAGTTACAGTTAAGTTGAACTAACGAGGTCCGATTGCATAGACAGCTAGGATGTTGGCTTGGAAGCAGCCATTCATTTAAAGAGTGCGTAACAGCTCACTAGTCGAGCGATCGGGCATGGATAATAAACGGGCATTAAACAGTACACCGAAGCTATGGGTAATATTAATATTACGGTAGGGGAGCATTCCAGCGGCAGCGAAGCTATGACGTAAGTTGTGGTGGAGCTTCTGGAAAAGCAAATGTAGGCATAAGTAACGATAAGGCGGGCGAGAAACCCGCCCACCGAAAGGATAAGGTTTCCTGATCAACGCTAATCGGATCAGGGTTAGTCGGGGCCTAAGGAGAACCCGAAAGGGATATTCGATGGACAACGGATTAATATTTCCGTACTTTTTATAACTGCGATGTGGGGACGGAGTAGTGACACTGCCGCGATCTGACGGAATAGATCGTTGAAGGCTGTAGGTATTGGACYGGTAGGCAAATCCGCCGGTCTAGCTGAASGCTGATAGTACCGCAAACCTTCGGGGGCGTGGATAGTGCAGGTAATCAGACTTCCAAGAAAAACCGCTAAGCTTCAGGTTATAAAAACCCGTACCGCAAACCGACACAGGTATCCGGGAAGAGAATTCTAAGGTGCTCGAGTGAATCATGGCTAAGGAACTCGGCAAAATGGCCCTGTAACTTCGGGAGAAGGGGCGCTGGTAGCAATATCAGCCGCAGTGAAAAGGCCCAGGCGACTGTTTAACAAAAACACATGGCTTTGCAAAATCGAAAGATGAAGTATAAGGCCTGACACCTGCCCGGTGCTGGAAGGTTAAGAGGGGATGTCATCCKYAMGGAGAAGCATTGAATCGAAGCCCCAGTAAACGGCGGCCGTAACTATAACGGTCCTAAGGTAGCGAAATTCCTTGTCGGGTAAGTTCCGACCTGCACGAATGGTGTAACGATCTGGGCGCTGTCTCAGCCATGAGCTCGGTGAAATTGTGGTCCCGGTGAAGACGCCGGGTACCCGCAACGGGACGGAAAGACCCCATGCACCTTCACTACAATTTAACATTGACATTGGATACAGGATGTGTAGGATAGGTGGGAGACTATGAAGCGGCGTCGCCAGGCGTCGTGGAGTCAACGTTGAAATACCACCCTTTCTGTATTCGGTGTCTAACTCTGCCACGTGGAGGACATTGTTTGATGGGTAGTTTGACTGGGGTGGTCGCCTCCAAAAAGGTAACGGAGGCTTTCAAAGGTAAGCTCAATACGCTTGGTAACCGTATGAGGAGTGCAATAGCATAAGCTTGCTTGACTGTGAGACATACAAGTCGATCAGGGTCGAAAGACGGATATAGTGATCCGGTGGTTCTGCATGGAAGGGCCATCGCTCAAAGGATAAAAGGTACGCTGGGGATAACAGGCTGATCTCCCCCAAGAGCTCATATCGACGGGGAGGTTTGGCACCTCGATGTCGGCTCGTCACATCCTGGGGCTGGAGAAGGTCCCAAGGGTTCGGCTGTTCGCCGATTAAAGTGGCACGCGAGCTGGGTTCAGAACGTCGCGAGACAGTTCGGTCCCTATCTGTTGTGGGCGTTGGAATTTTGAGTGGGGCTGACCTTAGTACGAGAGGACCGGGTTGGACTAGCCTCTAGTGAATCTGTTGTTCCGCCAGGGGCATTGCAGAGTAGCTACGCTGGGAATAGATAAGCGCTGAAAGCATCTAAGTGCGAAACTAGCCACGAGATGAGAATTCCATATAGGACCGTAGCAGACTACTACGTTGATAGGTTACAGATGTAAAGATGGTGACATCAAAGTCGAGTAATACTAATAATCCGAAGCTTTCAAGAGCAGTAAACTGTTGTTTGTTCTTCAAAACTTAACTTCTTTCAATAATATGTCATCGTTATGGCGTATGGAGCTGAATAAAA
>NZ_JBFTIZ010000280.1:5533-11005 GCF_056395165.1 Pedobacter sp. 10L46_2 | reverse complement strand
GAGGTTGTAGTGAAACCTGTTGTCGACTGTTTCTGCGCCTGGCGCTTCAAGGCAGCATCACTGGGCTTAAAAGTTTCGTTCACACTTTTGTTGATCTGCTTACAGCCTGTTAGTAGTAAACAGCCAATGATCAATGAGCTAGCTATGATGTTTAAGGTCTTCATATTATTATGCTTAACTCTTTTAAATCGCTGGCAAAGGCTACCCGTTTGGGATCTTCCTCGAGGTAAAAAATATCCACTTCTTTTTGACGTGTGCTATCCAGATCTAACAGGTCTACTATTTTTTTTATACTAACACCATGACGTTGATTTTGATGGTCTGTAAATTCAAGCACAAACTCAACCACGGGTTGCTCGTTTATGTATGTTCCAGTTTGACTGGCCTTGAGTAATCTGGCTGTTGCCGGCAATCCTTTGTACTTTATTACAAAATCATTTTTAGGATTTTGATTGGCAAATTTTGACATCAATCTTCCAAGAAGATTAATATTACCCAGGTTAAGTATTAAGGCACAAACCAGGAGCGGATGATAAAAAACCATAAAGCGCCATCCCATGCCTTCACTTTCTGTTTGATAAGCAAAGCAATAATAACCGGCTATCAGAGCTGCAATAACAAGCAGGGTAATATGAAGCAAGAGAAATACATTCCCTTTAACACTTACCTGGAAGCTGGACAGAACCATATAAGGATAATCGTTTGGATTTTGATCGAGAACCAATTCTACATTCTTTCCCGCCTCAAACCTGCGTTCATAAGGGGTTTTGTCATTTACAGTTATCTTTTCTTCAATTTGGGTACCTACAAGGTTTTTAAATGATAAATTAAGCTCATAAGTACTGTAGTTGACCTTTGGGTTTGATTTGTCAATACTAGTAAGAATCCTGGCCTCCCGCTTTATGCCGGTATTTTTAAGGTGCTCTATTTTTCTTTTTATAGAAAGAGTCCGAAGTATCCATTTGTTGTAGTAGCCTGTCAAAAGAATAATCCAAATAATGATAGATAAGACTACAAGGCCCAGAGCAAGCCAGGGATTTCTTGTTGCTAATTCTGGCGGATAACTATCACTCTTAATACTATAGTATAAGATCATGGGAAAAGGTATCGCATAAAATAATGCGAACAGTTTCCAAAATATAAAGAAGCCTTTACCCATAATACTTTCAGTTTTGTTAATCAGGTAAACCCATTATGATATACAGTTCATCATTTAATTTTTGTAATGGCTTTGCCGAAAAAAAACATTGGCGTAGAAAAATGTTTTTTGTTTTCCTGTTTTTTTGCATTACCAAAATACCCGATACGCCTAGTGTGATAAAAAGACTTTTAAGCTTGGAGACTAGAAAATGATCAAAATCATCGAAACTGTAGGTGATGGGTGCACTAAAGAAGAATGCTTTATAGTGAATCTTACGGTCTACCATATCAAAGCTTATTTCTGTAGTACTTCGCAATATGCTCAATATCCCAATTACAGCCAGAAACACAGCGAATACTGCAGCACCTTTCGTACTCGCATATATGAGGTTAAGTACCATTATGGCAAAAATTATTGCAGCCATGGTATAAAAAAAGCCTTTTTGCACTTTTAGATGATAAGTGCTGCCTTCTTTTTCGAAATATTTAAATGTTTGCATAATTATTCCAATTAACCAACGAAAGCAAATTTGTTTTCAAACATTTTACCAATTATCGGCAAAGGCTTTTGAGCACCATTAGCCGCATTGATAATTCCAATAATCCATAATATCAAAAAAACAAAGCCAAATACACCTATAAAAGATAAGGCAGGTATAACCATAGCTACTATATTTAAAGCAAGGCTAAAAATAATGTTCACAAGTGCCAGACCTAATGCTTGTCGTAAATGATATTTAAGCATTGAATCTGCATTGTCTTTTCCCTTTAAATAGGCCACAAGCCAACCAATAATGGTGATGTAGGATACGATAGATAGTGTTTTGTTATTCATTTTGATAGTATTTTGTTGTAAAATTATTTGATGTAAAGTTGCACTCTTACTCAAAGTTTTACCAAATTCAGGCTTACTACAAAACGCCTACATTCAAGTTGCACAAGCGTCTACAATATGTCTACATGAAAAAATAGATAGTTGATTTATATTAATTTTACTTTATGAATTATTTAAGGCACCTATTGTTTTTTGTAGCTGCGGGTTTGTCATCTTATACTGCAATAGCACAAACACCTGCTCAGCTTATTCATTCGGCTGAATCACTTCGTATCAATGAAAATTATAAAGCAGGGCTTGTTCAGGGGAGGCTTGCTGTTAATACTGCCTTAAAACTGAAAGATTTTACTACCGCAACCAGGGGCTATGTTGTTCTTGCCAATATTTACGCCAATATGCAGGAATTTCCATTGTTAAAAAAAATGAGCGATTCTGCCATGGTTACCGCAAAGCAGGCGCATGGTTCTTCAGCTATTGCCTATGGTTATTATGCCCAGGCTTTTTTATACAAGAGTATCGATAATGCCGAACTTTCCATGAAATATGGCCAGATGGCACTTAAGGAACTAGCAAAAACTCCGGATCATTACATTCTGGCTAAAATATATTACTTGTTATACGCTTTAAATACCCGCTGGAATAATGTGCCCAATATAAATCGGTACGCTCGCTTAGCCACAGAAAATGCCTTGCTCACTCAAGATTACAATTTACTTGGTAATTGCTATACCGCTTTATCCATATCAGCGGATTATAATTATAATGCTTCCAAAAGTATCGGCCAGCGAGATAGCATCCTCTTTTTCTTAAAGAAGGTAGAGGAGATATACGAGCAGCATCCGAAAGAAATAGCAGCAAAGACTTATGGTATTGCCTGCATTAATATTGCAGATTATTACTTGAAAAATTTTGCAGAAACAGATAAAGATGCGAAAGCAAGTGCTATTCAATATGCTAATAAAGCTCAGGAAGTGATGAAAGATGCGCCGAATGGCGAAGAAATTATAGCCAGCGGTTTGGGTATTCTAAGTGAGTATGCCATGCGTGAAAAAAACTTTCCAATGGCTGAAAGTTATTTGATGCAGGCTTATAGCATGATGCAGGCGCAGGAAATTCCCTATTATTATACCCTGGTCAATGTGGTGAGCTCGCTTTCCAGATTGTATGAGCAAACTGGAAACGACTCCATGGCATTAAAATTCCAGAAGAAAGTAACAGAATACAACGGTAAACTTTTTGATCAAAAACAGGCATTAAACGCGCAAAAGCTGGAAATTCAATACGAAGCCGAAAAAAAAAACAATGAAGTGATCCTGTTGCGGCAAAAGGAAAAGTATAATCAGGTACAACGGTATCTATATATAGGTATTTCGATTATTTCTTTATTGGGCCTTATTTTTATGTTCCGGGCTTATCATTTCCGCCTGCGTTACTCTTTGCAACGTGAAAAGCAATTGCATTTAGAAAAACAAGAGGCCGAATTGCAAACAAAATTAGATAAAGAAGAACAGCTGCGGCTACGGGCAGAGCAACAACTGCTGGAAACCCAACAGCAACAATTGCAAAAAGAAATGATGGCTAATGTGTTGCAACTGGAACACAAGAAACAAGTGTTTTCACAGATCAAAGAAAAGTTAAATGATAGCCAGGAGTTGAATATCAATAGAATATGGAATGAAGAGTTATTGCTGGACAATGATTTTAATGATGCAAAGATGCATATTCAACAAGTACACCCCGACTTCTTCGGCCTTCTGAATGAAAAAGCGCAGCAAAAACTCACTCCGCTTGATCTAAAGCTTTGTGCTTACCTGCATTTGCAAATGGACACAAAGAAAATAGCCAGCATCCTTCATATAGAGCCCAAAAGCGTACGCATGAGTCGTTACCGGATCAAGCAAAAACTGGGATTGGGTAAGGAAGATGATTTGAATATTTTTTTACAGAAACTAGGGTAATCCTTGTAATTTAAATTCACATTTTTCCCCCTTAATTAATTGTATTTTTTTAGTTACTTTTAGCGGCTGTGCCAGGTATCTAATGGCTGGGAACTGATTTTAACAATGGGTAATTATTCAAAACATACTGATGAAGAACTAGCTTTGTTGTTGAAACATGCTGGCCCGGATGTTTTTAAGGAGATTTATGATCGGTATTGGGATAGGTTACTTAACGCAGCTTATAAAAGGGTTAAGAACACCGAAACCTGCGAAGAAATTGTACAGGATGTTTTTACAAAACTTTGGACAAATAGAACCTCACTCCTATTTACAACAGGCCTTGGTAACTACCTGTATACGGCAGTTAGGTATAATGTAATAGACCATTACAGAAAACACGCTATAAGGGAAAATTTTATTACTTCAGAACAGGTTCAGCTAAAACTCGACAACTCTACCGAAGAGTACATTTTTCTTAACGATTTGAAAAAACACATTGATATGATGATCGCTAAGTTGCCGGTCAAATGTCGTTCTGTTTATCAGTTAAGTAGAATTGAGTTTAAAACAAATAAAGAGATCGCATCGGAACTTAACATTTCGGAAAAAACGGTAGAAGGCCACCTTACAAAAGCGTTGCAAAGCTTACGGGTAACAATAACTGAACTTATGCCCATCTTACTATTTTTTATAAAATAAATTTAGATTTACAGCAAGGGTTCTGCAGTTGTTAAACGACATGTTAAATAAGTAACCACATAGAGTTTAACGTAGTATGAACAATTTACAGCTTTCCAAATTATTGGAAAATTATATCAATGGCAATTGTACGCCTGAAGAGGTTTCAATGTTAAATCATTGGTATGATCAATATCAGGATAGTCCTAATTTTGTTCAGGATTTATCAGAAGAAAATCAGAAACTTTTAAAGAACAAGATTTTTTTAAGCATCGTTGCATCTACAGATCAAACAGATAATCCTGATTTACCAGAAATACCAACGCCTAAAATTGGCATATGGTGGCTTAAATATGCAGCAGCAATACTGCTGATAGTTTCTGTTACTTTCTTTTTTTGGAATAAATCGCTGCTGTGGAACAAAAAAGAACAATTGTCCAGTCAGCAAATTCACCTGGTAAATAAAACTGGTTTTATCATTAAAAAAATACTGCCAGATCAAAGTGTTGTTTATTTAAATCCTCAGGCAAGTCTTACTTATCCTGTTGAATTTAAAAAGGCATCCAGAGAGGTGATTATGGAAGGAGAATGTTT
The DNA here is from genome assembly GCF_056395165.1 of Pedobacter sp. 10L46_2. Classification (NCBI taxonomy): domain Bacteria; kingdom Pseudomonadati; phylum Bacteroidota; class Sphingobacteriia; order Sphingobacteriales; family Sphingobacteriaceae; genus Pedobacter; species Pedobacter sp. 10L46_2. The sequence continues at coordinate 5,818 of NZ_JBFTIZ010000280.1, read as the reverse complement.
CTTTGAGATCACTAAAAATCCAAATCAACCTTTTATAATCAATAGTAATCATATCATTACCAAGGTATGGGGTACCAGCTTTAGGATTTCTGATTCTAAAGATGGAAGCTCTGCCAATGTAATTGTTGTAACCGGTAAGGTATCTGTAAGTAAAAAGGGCGCCAACCGTAAATCAGATGATGAGGTGTTTTTACTGCCGAAGGAAAGCATCGTTTTTAAAGGAAATAAAAATCTGCTTTATAAAGAAAAGCACGCAGATATGTCTTCTGTTGCGATCTGGAACCA
>NZ_JBFTIZ010000280.1:0-5518 GCF_056395165.1 Pedobacter sp. 10L46_2 | reverse complement strand
ATCTGGAACCATGTTGATTTGTCTTTTAGTGATAAAAACCTTTCAGAAATAGTGAAGGTTCTGAGCTCGGAATTTAATACTGTTATAAAAGTTCAGGATGAAGAGCTCAATAAAGTAGTGATGAATGCCGATTTAACTGACTTAAATCTCCCTGATGTGTTAGAAGTGCTTAAGGCTTCGCTAAATCTGGAATACCATATTGACAATGATATTATCGTAGTGACCAAAAAGAATTAACCAAAATTAACCAATAAGTAAACCTTCAAACGAACCAGTATGAAAAAGACTCTACAAACATGATCCAATAAGCTTCTTAAGTAAGTACAAGAGTGCTCGAACACTCCTGTACTAGGCTTTTAAAAGCCCCCTTTGTGACATCAATTAAATTGGTGAGGGGACCTCAATTAATTATATTTTTTCAAATACAACTTACTAAAATTATGAAATTTTATTTACATCATAAGCTTTTCTGGTGCAAAATCATGAGAATTACACTAAGTCAAATATTGGTATTGATACTATTTACCAGCATCACCTATTCCAAGCCCACTTTGGCCCAGGAGGCTTYGAATAAAAAAATAAGTTTAACCATAGTGAATAAAACGCTGCCTGAAGTTTTGAAAACACTGGCTGTGGCTAATAAAGTTCAGTTTATTTATAACCAGGATGTTATTCACTCTAACAATAAGATGTCTCTTCAGTTCGACGACGTTGAACTCAAAACAGTGCTTGATAATCTGTTGAGCAAATATTCAATTCACTATCAGGTGTATAAAAACAAAATCATTCTGATTGATGGTGAGCGACTCGAAACAAAACTTCAAGGCAGCTCAAAAGCCATTACGGTTACCGGTAAGGTGGTTGACGAGATCAATATGCCTTTGATTGGTGTTAGTGTTACTGTAAAAGGAACAAAAATTGGAACCATTACAGATATAGAAGGAAAGTTTAAGATTTCTGCTGAAAGTGCAAATGATATTTTAGTTTTTAAATACATCGGATATGTAACCTTTGAAGCGCCTGTCAATGGCACTCAGCCTTTAACTATTCAGCTAAAACCAGAAGATAAATCATTAAGTGAAGTTGTTGTAGTGGGATATGGTAAGAGTTCCAGAAAGGCCCTGATCAGCTCAATATCTTCCGTTAAAGGTGATGAACTGAATAAAGGCGCCATAAGCGACGTCGGACAGATGCTGCAAGGTAAGGTACCTGGACTAAACATCAGCCGAAGTGGTGATCCGAACCGCAATGCAGCTATTGTTATGCGTGGGGCTTCTACGTTACGGGAGGGTGCACAATCACCTTTATTCGTTATCGACGGTGTACCAGGTGCTGATATTTCATTGCTTGCACCAGATGACATAGCCTCGATCGACGTTTTGAAAGATGCTGCTGCTGCTGCCATTTACGGCAACAGAGCTGCAAACGGAGTGATCATGGTAACTACAAAACGGGGTACCGCAGGACAAGCTCAATTGGCTTACAGCGCTTATTTTGGTGTTGAGAATGTATCCAACCAGTACGAGATGATGAATGCTGAGCAGTTGAAAGCTTTCCTGGCTAGAAATAATTCTGCGTTAACACCAGCCAATGATCAGGGTGCAAATACCAACTGGCAAAATGAAGTACAACGTAAGGATGCCATATCGCAAAACCACAACCTTTCGCTTAGTGGTGGTACAGATAAAACTACGTATAATGCCAGCTTGAACTATTTCAAACAACAAGGTATTGTAAGAACAAGTGATCTGGGTCGTTTTATTGGCCGCATAGGTCTTGAACAAAAAGCCCTGAATGATAAATTAAAGATCGGGCTAAATCTGAGTAATTCAATTAGCGATGCCGATCTGGTGCCTTATCGTAATACAGTTCTTTCTCAGATGCTTACTTATTTGCCTACTTCGCCAGTTAAAAATCCTGATGGAACATACTTTGACAACCTGATTCAGACCAGTTATTATAATCCGGTTTCCATGCTGGAGAATGCAACTGAGAACCTGAAAACTAAAAATATATTGGGGACCTTTACTGCAAATCTTAAATTGCCTTTTGGTTTCACTTATGATGTTGCGGCTTCTTATCAGAATACCCAAACCGTATATGGGGCTTTTTACAACAGCATTTATACCTCTAGATACAACAACGTAAGGAACACACCCGACCCTCCGGCAAATCCTTCCTTTGTTTCACTGGTTGGTAAAGATGGTTTAGCCTTGAGAAACGCTTATCAGAATACCAATAAGATCGTGGAAACTTACCTGACCTGGAACAAAAAGTTTGGTGATCATGATATCAACGCGGTAGTCGGTTATTCTTATCAGCAATCACTGAACAACGATGGTTTACAGACTTCCTCAACAAATTTTCCGATTAATCAGGTTAGCTATTACAACCTGAGCTTAGGTAACCCTTATGCAATCACAGATTTCCGTGTTAACTATGGCCCAGAATACCTTTATCAGGAAATTCTGTTAATTTCTGACTTTGCAAGAGTAAATTACAATTACAAAAATAAGTATTTACTGCAAGGATCTATCCGGAGAGATGGATCGAACGTATTCGGCAAAAACGAAAAATGGGGTTACTTCCCTTCTGTAGGCGCCGGTTGGAACATCGACCAGGAAAATTTCTTAAAAAATCAAAGTCTGATCAGCACATTGAAACTACGTGGAAGTTACGGTATTGCTGGTAATTCGCTAGGCTTTGCTCCACTGACTACAAAATTGATCTATGGAGCGGTGGGGCAGTTTTATTACAACGGATCTCCTAGAGAAGGGGCCTATGGTGCTATTCAAAATGAGAACCCGGATCTGCGTTGGGAAAAAACAGCTACTGCAAATATCGGTATGGACTTCAGCATCTTTAAAGGAAGATTAGGTGGTTCAGTAGATTTTTATGATAAAAGGACTACAGACCTGATCATCGGCTTCGACGTCGATCAGAACCTCTACCCATCAGGTCAGTTAACAGCCAACGTAGGTAAATTAAGCAATAAAGGGGTGGAGATTGTTCTGAATGGTACACCGGTAAGTAATGACAATTTCAGTTGGACTACAGGAATCAACCTTGCCCACAACGTCAACAAAGTACTCACACTTTCTGATAGCCAGTTTAAAATCGATGATAGGCTCATCTTCCAGCCTGACGGTGGGGGACAAAGTGGGGCAACATTACAGATTCTATCACCCGGACAGCCAATAGGAACGTTCTTTACCTTCAAATATGCTGGTAAAGATGCCAATGGAGTTTCTCAATATTACGATGCGGCAGGAAATATCAAAACACAGGGATTACTGAATAAAACTGATTATTACGTAATTGGTAATGCACAACCTAAGGCTTTGATTGGTTGGACCAACTCGGTAAACTATAAGAACTTTGATCTGAGTGTTTTCGTAAGGGCAGTATTGGGCAATAAGATCATGAATGTAACCAGAGCTGACCTCTTCCGTCCTAACACTGCTCAATTTACCAACATACCTGTTGAAGTAGAGAATGAATCTACAGCAGATTTTAACTCTTACAGGTATTCTTCGCGCTTTCTTGAGAATGGCAGCTATCTGAGATTGGACAATGCAACTTTGGGCTACACCTTTAAGAAAAACATTATTCCTGGGGTTGGTTCGTTGCGTCTCTACACTACTGCCAACAATCTATTCGTGATTACCGGATATAAAGGTATTGATCCAGAGATCAATCAGGGTGGTTTGGCACCAGGTGTAGATACCAATAACTTTTATCCAAAAACCAGAACCTTTCTTTTTGGTCTAAATGTATCATTTAATTAAAATCTTAAGAAGATGAAAAATCTTATAAACATAGCAACCGGAGTAATTTTATCACTAACAATACTTACGTCCTGCCATAAACTGGACCTGGAGGTGAAAACCCAGTTAACTCCTGAAACCTTTCCCCAAACAGATCAACATTTTATACAATTGACCGGACAGGTGTACGTCCAGTTGCGTCAGGGCATCACCACCGATTATTTTTTCATGCAATCGCTAAGTACTGATGAATCCATCATGCCTGCAAGAGGAGGTAACTGGTATGATGGTGGTAGGTATGAACAACACCATAAACATACCTGGGATCCTGACAATGGGCATGTTAGCAGTGGCTGGGGATGGCTGTCAAGTGTAATCAGCAAGGCCAACCAAAGCCTGTTCTTACTTAAGGATGCACCGGAATCTCCCGCTAAAACCACAGCTTTAGCTGAAGTTAGAGCCACACGTGCATTGGCCTTTTTCATGATGATGGATCTATGGGGCAACATCCCTATTGTTACAACTTTTGGTGAAACTACATCTCCTGAGACAAAATCCAGAACAGCGGTTTTTAATTTCATCGAGGCCGAGCTCAAAGAAGTTTTACCAAACCTGAGTTCAGTTGTGGGAGCCGCTACTTATGGCCGTCCTACCAAATACACAGCAAATGCAATATTGGCTAAGATGTATTTGAATGCAGAGGTATATACCGGAACACAACGCTATAACGATGCCGTAGCACAGTGTGATGCCATTATTACCGCAACAGGAAGTCCATTCGCTTTAGAATCAGACTATAAAAAGATGTTTTTTATAGATAATGGACCTCAAATTAAAGAGTTTATTTTCGCTTTACCCTTTGATCCAGGGTTCTCAAATGGTTATCTCTTCTTCGCAAGGTATTCCTTGCCTCGCTCGTTACAAACAAAGTTTAGCTTGAAACATACACCAAGTGCACCTATGAGTACGCTACCTGAATACTATGCGAATTTCGATGATCCTAATGACAAGCGAAATATGCAATGGATAAAAGGTTTGCAATACTTGTTCTCGGGAGCGCCTGTTAATGTATCGACAACAAAGAAAGGATACGATCAATTCTATGCGGGATCTGATGGCGCTACTCCGATCAATTATCAGGTAGACATTACGCCAAACGTTACTTTACGTGATGCCTCCAGACCTTTCGACGCAGGTAATGATGAAATCGCATGGAACATGGGCTATCGCAACAATAAATTCTATTGCGACAGTACTTCGTCCAACAGGAATCAAAATAATGATTTTCCAATGTTCAGGTATTCCGATATTTTATTGATGAAAGCAGAGGCGATATTGCGTGGAGCAACCCCTACGCAGGGCCAAACGGCTTTATCACTGGTGAATCAGTTGCGTGCAGTACGTACTACCTCGGCAGCTTGGGGCTCCGTTACTCTTGAAGACCTCTATAAAGAGCGTTGCAGGGAATTTGCCTGGGAGTGCTGGCACCGTAATGATATGATCCGTTTTGGAAAGTATGAAGGGACATGGGGTTTTAAAACAAACAATGATGTGCGAAGACGTTTGATGCCTATACCCGCTAGTGCCAGGGTACTCAATCCCAAACTTGAACAAAATCCGGGATATAATTAGAGCGATTTTTATGGTATAACCACTTCGTTATGCTATCGCCACTTCGTCATCTCGACGATAGGAGAGATCTCTTGTTTATACCAATTTGCTTCCCAGCTACTTAATGGTCAAGAGATCTC
>NZ_JBFTIZ010000279.1:0-7596 GCF_056395165.1 Pedobacter sp. 10L46_2 | reverse complement strand
GGCCAAGATAGCCTAAACCTTGCAAAAAATAGCAATGAACTTTATTTCTAATGTCAAGATCATCTTCAAATATTAATAAGTTTGGCAATGACACAGCAAAGTAATCAATCTTAACCTGATCATTAATGTGCTGGTTACCATAGCCTATTAGTTTATTAAATATCTGTTCAGCCTTCTCTACATTTCCAAGTTTCTTCCAGGCCAGTCCCTGATAAAATATTTTGTCAGGTTGCTGATCGTTGTAAAACATGGCTGCTGATGGTTCGTCAAGTCCCTTTGTTGCGATGTTAAAATATTTCTTTGAGTTCTCTTCGTCATTTAATCCTTTGTATGCACAACCCAGCCAGTAGAATATGTCATTCTCCTGAGCTCCATATAACTTTCCCTCACCCAGATTATGCGGATAAGTTTGTGCGTCATTTAGTAATGAGATGGCCTCTTGATACGATTCGTTCTGTATTTTTTCTTTGGCAAGCTCAATAAGGCTGCATACGTATTGACCTGAAGCTTTACCCTCTCCGCCCTCCCAGGGATGGAACTTGTGTTGCATCAGCAATTGAAGAGCTTTCTCGTTCTCGCCAAGGAAATTATATATTGATATCAAATCCAGATATACATCATCTCTTTGTAATGCGGTGTCCAAATTCTTTTCCAGAAAGCCTAAGCGTTCATTAGGACTTCTATTTAATCTCTTGTAGAGTTGATGCAGCTCCATACATAAACGATCATCCAGAGGATCCAATTCAAACGCCTTTTCGAAACAGGCTAAAGCCTTATCCTGATCATTTTGTTTATTGAAATAAGCAATACCAAGATTTCTTAACACAGTCGGAAAATCTCCATTTAATTTAGCTGAAGTCTCCCAGTAGGCAATTGCCTCATCATACTGTCGTTTGTCGTAGAATAAATTACCAAGATAGTAAGGCGCTTTTGAGTCATCAGGATTTAACTGCATGGCAGCTCTTAGAACTTTTATTTCCTGTAGCCTATTAGGAAAACATAAGTAAGAATCTGCTTCAGCGGCCGTTTGAAAATAATTACTTGCAAGCTCAGTCTGAGCCAGTTTATGGTGGAAATATCCCAGGTAATAATAAACTAATGGATTTGTCTCTTTTCCTTTGATGGCATATGTAAGTAAATCAATTGCTTCGGAGAATAGACCAGATTCTGCATAATCTATAGCATATTCAATAAAGTTCTGTTCATATCCCCTGGCTAGTGTAACTAGTTCCTTCAAATATTTTTCTTCATTTAACGCATCGTTCAATGATCTGTAAACACATACTTTCTCAAACAATGCGCCTAAATTAAATGCGTCTTTTTCCAGAGCCAGATCCGTGGTGCGAATTGATTGATCTGCCTGACGCAGCTTTCTGTAAGCCGCAGATTTTACAACATAAGCTTTACTGTTATTGGCGTTGTTATCTATCGAGTGATTAATGTGATCCAAAGAAAGTTCGTAATCTCCATTGATCATATCAATCTGTGCTACTGAGAAATAACCGCTATCTTTGTAAGCCTTATTCCATGTAGATTTGTAGAATACTTTATATGCTTCTTCTTGTTTATCTTGGAATTTAAGAGATAAGCCAAGGTTATAATATGCTTCACAATCATAAGGATTCGGATTCCTTTGGACACTGGTTTCTATAGATTTGCGAAAATAAGACTCACTCTTTTCAAATTGTCCTCGTCTCAAATACCAAAGGCCTAATGCATTGTTATTTCTTATATCTCCTGGCTCTCTTTCCAGGGCCTTTTCATAGTATGGCACAGGACTATAAGTTGCGTGTCTATACTGTTCCAGATGCTGCCCTGTTAAAAATAATTGTTCATTACTTTTGATCTCTTCAGGAGATAACGCAGGTTTTGCTGGTTCAGGGATATCATTAATTCTATTCTTTGAAGGCTCATATCTCAATAGTTCGCGCCCTTTAGCACTATTAATAACAAGCAATAGCTCATTCTCATTAAAATCTGTTCCTATGGCTATCTCTTTAACATAAACCTCCTTAGGTGTAATACTTGCTAGCTCTTCAAAATAAGTTTTATTGCCATTGGTCAGCTTTGAAAGACTTTTCCTCATTTGGCATCAACCAGGTGAAATCAGGCTGATTATCAGTAAACATACCCGTCATTAACTCAATATAAGGACCGTCTTCATCCGTCAGGTTTCTATCCCAAGCCACACCAAAGTCGCTATGCCCCCAGGTCCATTGTTTTTTGCCCGGTGAAACATGATGATTCGCAACATGAAGTAAACCCGCCTCGGTATCATGTTCATATCCTCCTACAAAATCATAATCAGAATTGATGGCCATATAAGAGGTCGGAACTGGAATATTCTTATACATTGATATATCAGTTCCTGGTGAGTAATCAACTTTGTAATAGGTACCAGTAGCAATTGGGAAGGTAGAGACATCTCGTTTTCCATGATCAAAAACGGCATTTACATCAGGAGGAAAAACAGATTGGTAATGATCATTTACCTTTACAGCCGGATTTGCCCACCATAAAAGGTTTGTGGTAGCTCTGATCTGTTTAACAGCTTAGCTTTAATTTCAATATATGCTTTATCTGGGTGAAGGGTAAAACCAGCCATTCCCTTGGTATGAAACATCTGCTCAACCTCATTAACCCAAACAGTTTTACTGCCATCACTATTTTCTTCGAGCTTATAATCAATAGCATTAAAGGTGGTTGGTCTGTGATGCTGAGGCCAGTTAAATTCTATACCTCCTGAAATCCAAGGGCCTGTTAAACCCACTAATGCAGGTTTAATTACCTGATTATAGTAAATAAAATGTCTTTTCTTTATCTTGTCATATGCCATCTGAATGCGTCCGCCTAACTCAGGCAGAATCATCATTTTGATATAGTCATTTTCCAGAAATAACCCTGTATATTGTTTGTCGATCTTTTCGTCCAGTATTTTCTCTACAACAGGATTAGGATAAACAACGCCGCTGCTTCCCTGATAAATCCTCTTTTCAAAGAACATAGGGTTTTTATTGGGCTTACCGATGCCATAGGTAGGTATGGTAACCTGCTCTTCCCAGACGTTTACGCTCATGCTTTTCATTATAATAATATTTTAAATGCTTTAGTTTTATTTGGGTTGTTTAGGCGCTCGTTAGTGTCTTACAAAATTATCTTCAAGTTCTTCCAGTGTTTGTCCTTTTGTTTCTTTAACCCTGATTTTAATAAACAGAAAGCCTAAAAAGCATACCCCTGCATATAAATAAAAAGGCCCGAAGGTGCCTAGCTTTTTGGCTAGGATTGGAAAAGTGAAAACGAGGATAAAATAAGCACCCCATAAGGAAATAATTGCCACAGAAGATGCAGCTCCACGTATTTTATTAGGAAAAATTTCAGAGATCAGCACCCATGTTACCGGGGCTAATGAAATAGCATACATACTGATGGCAAGTAGTACAAAAATGGAAATCAGACCTGCAGGGAATTGGTTCTGCAGCAGAAACGCCAGCACAATGTACACTATCGACAATCCCAGTGAGCCGATAAGCATAAGTGGTTTTCTACCCAGCTTATCTACCTGCCACATGGCCAGTAGCGTAAAAATTAGGTTTACTGCTCCTATTGCTACTGTTTCAAACAGCTGCCTGTCCAGGTTTGCACCAACAGATTCAAATATCGTAGAGGTATAATTGAACACTACATTTATGCCACATAGTTGTTGAAAAACAGCCAGTATAATACCTACTATTACAGCCGGGCGTACACTCTTTTCAAACACCGCCTTGTAAGATTGTTTCTTAATCCCGACAAGTGATTTCTCTATATCGGCGAATGTTGAATTTACAAATGATTCGGAACCAAGTTTGAGTAATACCTCTTTTGCTTTTGCCTGCTGACCTGCTTTTACAAGCCATCTTGGGCTTTCTGGCAGCCATAAGACTCCTATTAAAAATATAAGTGAAGGAACTACTCCTAAACCAAACATCCAGCGCCATGCGTCAGACCCTGCATCGGCCAGGAAATAATTTACAAGATTAGTGATCAGGATTCCTATTACTACCGTTAACTGGTTAATGGCTACATTTCGGCCCCTTACCTTAGCTGGTGAAATTTCTGCGATATACATAGGGCACAACATAGACGCCATACCCACTCCTATTCCGGCCATAAAACGCATCACTACAAACAGTGTTAAAGTTGATGAAAAAGCGATGCCTATTGATGAGAGCGCAAAGATAAGTGCTGCTATCATAAGTCCCGGTTTACGCCCGTAACGATCGGCAATGTTTCCCGCAACCAGGCATCCGGCAATGCATCCTAGTGCCAGCGATCCGGTTAAAAAGCCTTCCCACCATGCATCCAACATGAATTGAGTTCTTAAAAAAGGCAATGCGCCTGATATTACAGCAAAGTCGAACCCAAAGAGGTAACCACCCAAGGCAGAAATAAAGGAGATTCCGATGATGTACTTATGATTAAAACTTATTTTCTCTATGCTCATTTAGGTTAATTATTTGGTAGGTTAAAATTGCTGGTTTTATTCTCTTGGTCAAATAGATTATTATTTCTTAAAGATGGACTTTTCTATCATTATTGCAGCACCTCCGCCCGAAGAAAGTTTAAGGTCTATCGTGGTGTTGCTGTTTACACTAATTGTTTTAAGTTCATACTGTGTAGCATTAACATTTGAATCTTTAGTGTCTGTATAAATTTGAGCGGTATAACTTACACCTGGTTTTAAAAAGCTGAAGTTTAGTTTAAGATTTCTTGGGGTCCAGTTGGTCATTGCACCTACATACCAGTTGTCTCCTTTTCTTTTAGCCATTACCGCATATTCTGCTAGTTTAGCATCTATTACCTTTGTTTCATCAGCAACTGTTGGCACGGCTGAAAGATATTTCATAATATCAGGAGCTTTTTCATATTCAGTTGGAGAATCAGCGAGCATCCCCAGTGGCTGATCATAGATAACATACATTGCAAGTTCATGGCAGCGGGTTCCCTGTCCTGATGGTAATCCTGGATCAATAGGTTTAAACTCTGCCTTAGTTTTATTCCGCATTGCACCTGGAGTGTAATCAAATGGACCGGCAAGCATCCTTACAAATGGAATGATCAAGTGATGATCTGGATCTATGGTATTGTCCCACTTGTCAGACTCTGCTCCTCTCACAGCCTCATAGTTAACAATATTTGGGTATGTTTTTTCCAAGCCCGTTGGCTTGCTGCATCCGTGAAAATCTATCATCAGCTTTCGTTTTGCCGCTTCTTTAGCAATGAGTTCGATCCATTGGATAGCCTCCTGATCATCACGATCAAAGAAATCGACTTTGATGCCGGCAGCGCCTATAGAATTCAGGAAATCCAGATTTTTATTGAGATCTTTTAACAAAGTAGAGGCAACGCACCATAAAAATACTCCGACTTTCTTTTCCCGGGCTCTTTTTATTACACCTTGAACATCTAATTTAGGATTAACCTTTGTAAGGTCATAGTTGTTAGACCACCCTGCATCTATCATCATGTATTCGAGTTTATTTGCAGCAGCAAAGTCAACATAATAATTATATAGATCGGTATTTCTGTTCGCCATTCCTGATGGAATGCTTGCACCAGGGAGCATAGCATCGTGCCACCATTCCCATGCAGCTTTTCCTGATTTGATCCAGCTGGTATCTTTAATTTCTGAAGGACGCGCAAGCTTGGTTACCAAATGATTATTCAGTAAGTCTTTGTCATTGTCGGTTGCGATAATCACCCGCCATGGAAAAGATCTGCTTCCATCGGTTTTAGCAAGATAATCACCCCTTTCTTTTACTACAGAAACAAAATCACCCCAACTACCCATTACGGTCTTCGTTGGGAATTTTGCCCAATCGCCGATATACTGATCTCCTTGTTTCTTAATATACATGCCCGGATAACCAAATAAATCAGACTCTGCAATAACTACTTTTATTCCATTACTTTTATCATCAAAAAGTGCTGGAGTTGTGGCACGTTTACCATTTGATATTTCCGCAATTGAGGGATATTTAATGTACGGTCCTTCCCAGCTGGTATAATTGTCAGTTTCCTGAAGTATCGCTGCTGGTTTTCCATTGATATTAAAATCGGCCTTTTCTGCTACTACCTGTATAGAGTCCTTAAAACTGGTAACAAAACGATAGGCAACCCCTTCATTATAAGCTCTGAAAATTAAGGAGTAGTTCTGATCAGAAAATAAAACGGATAACTCATTGAATTCTTTATTCTTTATAACCCTTATGTTATTCACTTGTGTAGTTTTGCCAAGCACTTTGTTTTGAAGCACCATTGCAATTGCTGAGGGAAGAATTACTGTTTTGTTTTTAAATGATATGGAATAAGTGATGCTATCACCCATACTCACTTTTACTTTTAGTGTATTATTTGGAGAGTTTAATTGGAACCTTTTGTCTTTGGCAATTAGTTCTGCTGACAAGCAAAAAATTAAGAGAAGGGTTGCCAGAACCGGGTTTAGTTTCATATGCTAAGTTTGTGTGCTGAATTTATAGGTTATACTTTCCTGATATAAATGATCAGGCTCAAGTATTGTTGAGGGAAAGCTTGGGTGATTTGGACTATCGGGATAAAATTGACATTCTAAGCAGATACCATCTAATGGTTTGTATGGCTCACCTAAATGTCCATTACATCTGCTTTCAAGGTAGTCTCCGGTATAAAGCATGAGTCCGGGGTAACTGGTGTATACATCTAATACGCGTCCGGATTCCGGATCAACCAAAGTGGCAGCGGCACCGTTTTTATCTAATACATAATAGGTATTTATTCCCTTTAGATCGTTTAGCTCGCTACCGTTTGTTCTTACAAGCCTACCTGTTGGGATATAATCGGCCGCTGATTCCAGCATACTTTTCGCATTGATCTTAAGGCGGTGATTTAGGAAATTTCGATCTGCAATGGCCGACAAGTTAAAATAACAATGGTTTGTAATATTGACTATGGTTTTCCTGTCGGTTATTGCAGTATATGTTATTAAAAGCGCATTATCACTTGTCCATTGATAACAGACTTCCAAAGTAAGATTACCAGGGAAACCTCCTTCTCCATCTCTACTTAATATCTTGAAAATTAATCTGTCATCATCTACAATATAATCAAAAACTTTACTATTAACACCAGCTGACGCGCTGTGATTAGAATTGCCGTTGCTATTTGCCTCGAGCTGATAATCAATGCCATCCAGATTAAAGCTTGCTCGTGCAATTCTATTGGCAAACCGCCCTACCGTTGAACCTACATAACAAATATCTTCCAGATAACCCTGCAACTCAGGAAACCCCAGGATAACATTGCCTAACCCATTGTTTTTATCTGGCACTACAATTGAAACAACTGTAGCACCATAATTTGTTAGTTCCACAAAGGCACCGGTTTTATTCTCTATTTTAAAGAGATAGATGTCTTTATTTTTAAAGTTACCCCAAGACTTCCGCGATATGCTGCTGCTCATTATCCTTAATTGTTTGAGTAGCCAGGGTTTTGATCTGATTCACTTATGTCGTCGTTCTGTTTGATCTCCTGCAATGGAATTGGATAGCGGTTATGATATTCCTGGATACTTCCAGATTC
>NZ_JBFTIZ010000278.1:0-6724 GCF_056395165.1 Pedobacter sp. 10L46_2 | reverse complement strand
CTATTGAATTGACATAACCAGGAGATCTCTCCTATCGTCGAGATGACGGGGAGGGTGCAGTATGAAAAGACATTGTTTTATACGAAAAAAGCCTGATCAGGATTTATGATACAGGCTCTTTTTTGATTGAAAGAGGATTATTAAAGAACTTTTACATTCTGAGCCTCCGGGCCTTTTTTTCCGTCGTTCAATTCGAATTCTACACTGTCACCTTCATTTAGCTCTCTGAATGAATCTCCTGCTATTGCAGAAAAATGTACGAAAATATCTTTTCCTCCATCTTCTGGAGTTATAAATCCAAATCCTTTTGCAGAATTAAACCATTTAACTTTTCCTGTTGTACGCATAGTATTAATGTTATTTCGATGTGAAAGTAATCAATTGAATATTAAAATCAAAATGTTGCATTTGGAGTTGCTTTGTTGAATTTTTGAAACTTAAAAGTTCAACTTTTGTTATATGTAATGACTTAAATGAACTTTTATGGCTGCTAAAATGAAAAAGAAGGCTGATCTGAAACTGAAGAAAAATAATTTGGATGATGATAATTTAGGATTGGATGCTGACCATTCGTCGGACCCACCATCATTAATGACAAGATTAGACGACGATAATGACCGGATTTCAGGAAATAGGGACGGAGAAAATGATGCTGAGGAAAATTATAGTAGCGTAGTTTACAGTCCGTTAGATGATAAATAACGTTTTTGGCACCATTTTCTCTAGATATGGGTAGTAAACTAAATTTTATAGTCATGAAATATTTATTTTCAATAGTAATAGCAGGGACAATGTTATTATCGGCGTGCTCGAATAACAATGAAAAAGAACAAGCCCTAATTAAGCAACAGGCAATTGCCGCAGTAAAAGACAGCTTGAAACTAGATAGCTTTAAAAAAGCAGAAGTGAAGAAAAAAGAGGATGCAAAAATTGCTGCTCAGGTGAAAGAAGAAAAAAGAACTTTACTATTAGCTGAAAGAAATGAAGCTGCTTCTCAATCTTCCGGAAACCGAAATTATGAAGAGCCGGCTGCTTCCAAGAAAAAAGGATGGAGTGAAGCTGCTAAAGGTACTGCAATTGGTGCCGGAGCAGGAGCACTTGGCGGAGCGCTAATTGACAAGAAAAAAGGAAGAGGTGCCATTATTGGTGGTGTTGTTGGTGCGGGTGCAGGATATTTAATAGGAAGGGATAAAGACAGAAAATCTGGAAGAGTACAACCTAAAAATTAATACAGGTTAAGATTTTACTATCTTTTAAAAAAAACGGCTGTTATTTATATAACAGCCGTTTTTTTTTGTTTAAATTTTCGTGGTATTTATTTTTAATTAAGGACTGTGGAATATATTCTACAATAAGGGTGTTTTTGATTTAATTTATACTGTGTACACAAAAGTGTGTAATAAGTGTGAAACTTATATTTAGTGTGTATACAGCCGAAAAACACCAATAAAGGCTGATTTTACTGTGAAAAATTATTGCTGGCTTGATTTTTTCAATTAGGTAATTAAAAACAGTAAAAAAAATGAGGCTTAACATCGGTTTATTAGTATTAATTTTCATCTCTTTGAGCAGTTGCACAAAAAATTCGACATTTAGCAATCCTGAAATCGCTATAAGTAATGAAGGAATACTGAGAATTGAATGTGAGAACTGTGATGTGAACTATCACATTAATAACAAGGATTTTAATGTTAGTGTTTCTAACGGAAGTAATGATATCCCATTTTATTATACGAGTGACTTTAAATTAAAAACAGAAGTAGTATCAAACGAAGATCAAAATATAAGAGTACTGGTTATTGATTCTTTTGGACGTGTGGTTTCAAATGAATTGAACACAAGAGGAAAAGGGGAAGTTAGTAAAATGGAGTTTGCTATTAAAACAAAGTAATAAGGATTAAAGTGTAGAAATTGGAAAGTGATTGAGATAATTAACTAAAGATTTTAAGAAAGGAGACAAGATTATGGAAAGTAATACAACAAATAGAAAACAGATACTGGTTGTTGATGATGAGCTAAGTATTCTTAGACTATTAACATTTATATTGTCTGCCGACTATGATCTTGTGATTAAGAAGAGTGGTATAGAGGCAATAAGCTGGTTAGAGGAAGGGAATGATCCTAATTTAATTATATCTGATTTGATGATGCCTTATTTTGATGGCAGCACATTGATTAGAAATCTGAAAATTAGCGGCCTTTACAGAGATACTCCCGTTATTTTATTATCGGGTGCAGAAGATTTAGAAGATAAAGTGAAAAATATGCCTTTTAAAATAGATAGCTACCTTGAAAAACCATTTAATCCTGTTATTTTAAAATCGAAAATAGCGCAACTAATAAACTAAAATCAAATAACTGAAGCCAAACCAACTAAAATATGACATCCCCAACCATTGAATTTCATAAAGTAAGTGCCAAAATCGTGTATTTTGGTAAGCTACTGAAAGAAGTGATATCTGAAGAACTTGATGGCGATATCACTTACCTTGAAGATCCTGCTGATTTTAAAAGGTATTTAGACAATCAATCTTTTTTGAGCGTGCCTGATATTGTATTGATAGAGGTTGATGAAAACAATCAGTGTTTTGATCAGGTAAAATACATAAAAAAGAACCCTTTATTGCAAGGACTTATCATTGTATTGCTTGGTGTTAAAGAAGATAAAGCTTGGAGGAAAAAAGCACTGGAGCTGAAAGTTAACGACTACTATACTTATCCTTTTCCATATGAAGATTTCTGCGAACGCATGAACTTTTTGGTGAAGTTTAAGCTGATTAAGCCAAAGTTGATGGACATTGCCCAGCAAATGGAAGTGGAATATAAGATTCCAAGAACCAAAAGGGTATTTGACATAGTTGCATCGGGATTTGCTTTATTGTGCTTGCTGCCCTTGTTTGTAATTGTGGCAATACTGGTAAGACTTGAATCTAAAGGCAAAATTATATACAAGAGCAAAAGGGTTGGCGCCGGATATAAAATCTTTGATTTTTACAAGTTCAGATCTATGAGAAGCGATGCTGATAAAATGCTTGCATCGATGGCTAACCTTAACCAATATGCTAATTCTGAGGAGAATAAAGATAATAAATCGGCCTTTGTGAAATTTAAAAATGATCCTAGAATAACCAGGGTTGGATCGTTCTTAAGAAAAACAAGTATTGATGAGTTACCTCAGTTGATAAATGTGCTAATTGGCGATATGTCATTAGTAGGTAACAGACCGTTGCCATTGTATGAAGCTGAACAATTGACTACAAACGAATGGTCGACCAGATTCCTGGGCCCTGCCGGATTAACCGGATTATGGCAAATCAGTAAAAGAGGTCAGGATGATATGTCGGAACGTGAGCGTAAGGAGCTGGATAATTATTATGCTTCGAATTATTCGATTTTCCTTGATATGAAAATAATACTTAAAACTATACCTGCATTGATCCAAAAGGAGAATGTTTAAACCCTTCTATTTTTTTAAATCATCTAATATTAACAACAAAATATAAAATTAAATGAAAAATCTATCAAAATTCACTTTAATTGTCCTGATGTTTCTAAGTCTGGATAGTTTTTCACAAGAGTCAATAATTGGCGAAATTAAATATTCTGATCTTGAAAAGTACATTGATCTGGCGGTACAAAACTATCCCAGGTTAAAGATTACTGACATAAATGTTGAAAAAGCGAAAACAGACATTTCAATGAACGCAATATCATATCTTGACATATTTAATGCTTCATACTTTTACAGACCGAATAATAAGACAGCTATTGATGTAATTAACCCTTATGCGGTAAACGGTTTCCAATTTAGTGTTAATTTGAATCTTGGGAACTTCCTTCAAAAACCTTTAGCAGGAAAAAAAGCCAAGGCAGATTATAAAATTGCAAAACTAGAGGCAGAAGATTTCAGATTAACACTTGCCACAGAAGTAAAGAAAAGATATTATGCGTACATTCAACAAATTAACCAATTGAAAATTTATACCCAAAGTGTACAGGATAATCAAAACGTAGCCGACAATTTAAAAAACAAGTTTGAAAAGGGCGAAGTAGCTTTAGATACTTATAATCAATCGAGAATAAATCTTACAATTGCCAGTACCTCTAAAATTCAAACTGAAGTTAACTTGTTAAGTGCAAAAGATGCATTGGAAGAGATAATAGGAATGAAATTATCAGAGGTTAAATAAGATATATTTACATAGTTATAAATGGACATAAAAGCATTTTTACGACTTCTAGGCAAGTACAAATGGGTTTTGATATTAGTACCCTTAGTAATTGGAGTGATTACTTATTTTCTGGTAAAGAACCTTCCCAGACAATACAGTTCTGAGGCCCAGATTGCTACTGGTTTAATTGATCAATCTAAACAGGTGGTAGTTAACTCTAACCAGAATTCGGATATTTTTAAGATCAACCAGCAGTTTTCGAACATCATTGAGCGGAT
Organism: Pedobacter sp. 10L46_2; assembly: GCF_056395165.1. Taxonomy (NCBI): domain Bacteria; kingdom Pseudomonadati; phylum Bacteroidota; class Sphingobacteriia; order Sphingobacteriales; family Sphingobacteriaceae; genus Pedobacter; species Pedobacter sp. 10L46_2. The sequence goes on along the minus strand of NZ_JBFTIZ010000278.1, from coordinate 2,274 downwards.
GAAAATGAGGCGGATCATGAGTATCCTTTCTTATAACCTGATACTTCATGATCTGGAAAGTCCGAAAGCTTCGTTCAGGCCTTACAGCAAACAGGTATCGGGATTGGGACAAGCCGGCATTGATGAAGTGGTAAGGCTTTACAGAGAACGTCTGCTGAACAAGCAGGTGATTACCATTAGTGATAACGCTGGTAAATACCCTCTGTATGACATCATCAGCTCTATGGGCTATGATAATGAAAGCATTAACAATAACTTAAAAGTATACCGCCCTGACAACAGTGATTTTGTAAACGTATACTATGTTTCGGAGAACCCGTTGTTATCTACATTCGTGGTGAACACGCTGTCGACTGATTTTATTAACAATTACGGTCAGGATGTTAATATGAACCAAAATAACTCTATCGAGCTTTTGGATTCATTGATGAAGAAAAAAGAGGCTGCCATGAACCAGAAGAATGCGGCTTTGAAATCGTTTAAGATGAAGAATGGTGTGCTAAACCTGGACAAGCAGTCGGAAATGGTTTATGCACAGATCTCACAAAATGAAGAACGTAAAGCGCAGGCGATAAGGGATATTCAGGCAAACCAGAGAGCGATAGCAGATATTGATGCGAGGCTAAGAGGAGAGATAGATAATGTAAGTTCGGGAAATTCTACAGCGGACAACAGGACGATCATAAATCTTAAAAACCAATTGAAATCTGCGAACAGTGCCTATATTGATGGTAATTTTAAAGCAGCAGATAAAAACAGAATAGATTCTTTGACCAGGTTGATAGACCGCGTAAGTTCAAAGATATCTGATGAGAATGTGACCAATCCGCAGGCTTCAAGACAAGGACTGATTGAAAGGAAATTAGCACATGGTTCCTTTTGATGCAGGGATTCAGAATTATGAACGTGATGCGGAAYTGGCTACCAAAGATTACATGAACTCTTTGGATACCTATAACCAAAACAGGACTGGGCAGAATGTTGCCTTGAAACTGCAATTGGCACAGTTAGGATTGCCTGGTTTACCTCTTGCCTCTAAAGGCATAGTATATATAGCGCTTTCTTACATAGCTAGTTTGTTCCTGTGCTTTACCTGGATTTTAACGATGTTCCTTTTGGACCGCAGTATAATGGATTCAAAACAACTTGCGCAGGCAACCCAGTCAGCGGTTTTAGGTTCGGTTCCATACCTGTCATATTCAGATATTAACATCAGGGAGTTATGGAAGAGCAAAGAGAATGATCCTGAGTTTTTATCTTTTAAAAACCTTTTACGGTCATTACGTTTTGAGATTTCTGACGCCTTGAAAAAGAACAATGCCAAAATATTGGGGATTACAAGTCTTGACAGCAATGAGGGCAAATCCTTTCTGTCGGGCAGTTTGGCCTATGGTTTTGCGATGATGGGAGAAAAAGTGCTGCTAATTGGCGGGGAGACAAAAAARGTRATRTCGGATTCAAAAGCGTTGGCYATAAACCAGGATTTTGAGACCTTTTTAGTGAAACGTGAAATTCAGACAGAAGAYCTGATTACAATTTTGAATAAGAATGATGCGAATTCWTCTTTACTGGAGAGCCAGAGTACCACAAGTTTAAGAAAAGGCTTTCAGGTTTTAAAAGACGAGTTTGATGTGATYATTATAGATGTWRACGGGCTTAAGGACATTAACAAAGCSAAAGAGTGGTTGCTTTTTACWGAGCTRAACTTAGCTGTTTTTGAATCTGGCAGATCTATATCTGATCCTCAAAAAGAGCTGTTGACATATATTAAGGGGCAACCTGGATTTATTGGTTGGGTTCTTAACAAAGTGAAATAATAACAACCTATGTACCAGTTTTTATCCTCATTATCACAAACATGGCGTACAATTATTTTGTCGGTTTTAGGGATATTGGTTGCTTTTGGAGTTAGTTTGATAACATATATTAATCCAATGGGCGCGGTGCTTTTGATTTTAGCGGCGTTGTTTGTTGTTTTTWTGATCTTTCTTTTTAAAGAACCTTATATAGGTCTATACGCCTTAACGGCTTATTGCTTTCTATTTGGGATCTTATCACGTGAGGTTGGTGGTATAGCCTATGGTATAGGAATAGAGGCTCTTTTGTTGCTGATTTGGGTAATTGTGATTATTCAGCACAAGCGATATGACTGGACGCGCTTAAATAATCCGCTTACCAAACTAATGCTGATGTGGTTTATCATTAGTGTAGTTGAAATTATAAACCCTGAAGGAGCCAGTGTGATAGGGTGGTTGCAGGAGATAAGAAGTACTG
>NZ_JBFTIZ010000277.1:0-5571 GCF_056395165.1 Pedobacter sp. 10L46_2 | reverse complement strand
TCCAGATGTCTCTGTATGTTAGATCGCTCATTATTGATGGAGTTGCAATTTATACCGAACAGAAAAAATAAATAAGATATTGTGTAGCGCTCGGTACCTGGGGTAAGCGGCGGGATACCACTCTGTGTGTCCCGCACGTCCAGGTAATTCAATACAAGCTATAAAATTTAGCGGGATACTTGCTCTCCTAGCATCAGGGTATACAAATGGTTCGGTCACGGTATAATATCAACAGGTACCTTACAGGTGTGTAACAGGTCTGTGCTCCAGTTAAACCTGAGTTTAGCTGCCGTGATATCTGAGTGTTGGGCCTGCTCATAAAAAGCCATAACCGAAGAATCCTTTGATTGTAAATGGAGGATTTTGATGATACAATATAGTCATAATCAGACAACATGTTACAGGGATTTTACATCAATAAAAATTAACTTGTAATACCGAAACGAACTATAACCGATCATCAAGAACAAAGATATGAATTCCGGAAAGTCAGCATCGAGCTAAAAAGCATTAAACAATAAGCCTGACCGCACGCTGGTAATGCGTGCTGATGAACTTTCCACAATGGCGTTAATTTTTATATCAAACCTTTTATAACAATCATTAATCCTTAAATTTTAAACCATTATGAAAAAAGCAATTCAATTATCCCTGATTTTTTGCACAATTATTTTATGTGGCTCATGGACCAACAAGACAGCCAAAGTGCCATTCTCTGACGTTACCGTGTCCTTTGGAAATGGCACTTATTACAATGCAACGGTGACAGTAAGTAATTCTTCGGGCTATTATAGCTCTGTAACCGCCAACCCGCATAGTTATGCGAGTTTATATGTACCTCAGGGAACTTATAATGTTAGGGTAGAGGTTGCCGCTCCGTATGATACACCTTATCATACCTACAATTATAACTTCTATTGCGGCTCGGCCTCTAAATATGGCAGCACTTTGGCTTATTTTGAAAATGTTGTAGTTGATTATAGCCTGAGCGTTATTGTTAACTAGCAATATAGCCAATCTCGAATTATCATTGAGGGACAGTCTTGTATTTCAACACTGTCCCTTTAAAGATGCATCTTCAATATTTATAGGCTTTAACGATCATCTAGGGTCCCCTGAAAGATATTCGCCTGTTATATTTTTGTAAGCATCACTCGTGAAAGGGCCAGCTTTGCCATCAATTTTTATAATGGCACCTAATTTTACCAGCCAGCGCTGTAGCTGTTCTGCTTTAGTAGCATATTTTGATGGTGAAAAGATCACTTCCTGTCCTAATTGCCTGGTTAGACTAATCCTATCAATAATACCAGTGATCAGCTGCCTTTCAATAAAGCGTCTTAAGATAACTGCTGCACCGCATTGGGCGGATACCGCATTAGGATCATAGTGTCCATCTGACACATATTTTCCTTTATCATAGTGATTGCTGAAGCTCCAGAGGTATGGACTAGGAATAGGGTGCTCTAAATTTCTGTAGCCAAACCCGTTGTATTGTTCCAGCTTATAAAGGATGCCAGCAATATCCCAATCAGGCCATTGTTCCAGCTTTTTAAGCTTAAGCGCATCCTGCGCACTAAATTCCCATGTGTAAGGCGCTGAGCCACCAACGGGCCGGCCTGCGGGAACATGGATAGTTTTAGCTGTTAACGGATCACCGTTATGAAGGTGGGTTTTGAAATTACAGCTGCCTTCCATATAATGTATAATGCCAATGAAATACCACGGTATATTTAATGGAAATCCCACTGTCTCATAACGGTTTTTACCAGTCAGAATCTTACTTATCACTGCATCTACAGTGACATATTTCTCTGACTTAATAATGCAGGTATCAAAAAGATATTGATACTGCGCCCTGAGCGCCGGATTGTAATTTATTTTCGACATGATAGATCCTTGTCATCATTACCTAATTTAAGGATAATTTAGCGTAATTAAAACAATTATTACGCTGACTTAATGAGACTATCTATCTATTGATAGCTCAGACTTTAAGTTTATCAATTATAATATTTTATAAAGTACTAATTACCTCAGTAGGTGCCTTTCCGAATTTCTTTTTAAAGGAATGAGAGAAATGAGAAAGGCTTTCAAATCCAAGTTCAAGGTAGATAGAAGATGGCTTCCTTTGCTTATTCTCTATAAGATGCCGGGCCTCTGTCAACCGTTTTTCCTGTAGCCAGTGTCGGGGTGACATATTGAATACTTTTTGAAAATCACGCTTGAAGCCAGCAAGACTTCTTCCGRTTAGTTGTGCGAATTTTTCAACGGGAACATTGAAATGAAAGTTGCCTAGCATGAATTTTTCCAGATCCATCTTGTACGGCTCTGAGAAATCGAATAGAAAATCCTTGAGTTCGGGAAGCGTATACAGTAGCAGCTGAACTGCTTCTCTCACCTTAAGCATCCCCATATCCCTGGTGATTTTTTCATCTGAATGGCGCACATAGGGTATTATGGATTGGAAAAAGCCATGTAGAAAATCATTTTCCGGAATAAGAACATTGGACGAACCAGTATATTTGCGCCTGGTATCTATTTGCTGCTCCAGGGCAACCTGCCGGAGCAAGTCATCCTTTAGGCAAATGATAATTGTTTGATAATCCTGACCTTCCAGCGGTGTTTTGGTAATTTCTCCCAACTGATTTTTCCGTATCAGCAGCATCTGGCCACCTTTCATCGAAACCTTTTGGCTGGTGGTCTCCAGAGTAAACTGTCCCGAAACCTGTAACACTAATGTACTGTGCTCAAAAAAACCCACTTTCTCTTTTCTCTGAGCAGAGAAATATGAATAAAAGATCACTCCAGGAATTATTTCAGTTGGATTGGTCATGATGTAAAGATATTAAAATAGCCGGGGCTTTTTAGCCCCGGCCATTATCGTTGCAGGTAGGTGCCACCAAGGATCGCTCCTGGCGAAAATTGTGCGTTAAGGGCGTTAGCCTCTTCCGGACTGAAAATTATCTCCATTGCTTGCATATTCTCCGGTAGTCTTGATCTGCGGCTCATGCTTACCAATGGCATAATATGTTCGCCCTGAGTGTTGACCCAAGCAATAGCCAGTTGTGTCGGGGTATATCCTTTTTCTTTTGCGATTTGCCTTAATACTTCAACTTTTTCCAGATTTTTAATGAGATTCTCTCCTTGAAAACGTGTGAAATGATTATGATGATCATTAGCTGGGAGTGGTGCGGTCATCTCCCCTGTAAGCAAGCCTTCGGCGGTGTTGGCAAACGCAACTACACCGATACCCAATTCTTTGGCTGTTGGAAGCAGGTCGCTTTCTATCTGGCGATCGGCCAGTGAATACCCGATTTCCAATGCAGTTACAGGGTATATGCTATTCGCCTCACGCAGTTGCGTTGGGGTAATTTCAGAAACGCCAAGGTGGCGCACCTTTCCTTCCTTGATTAAGTCAGCGACAGTCCCTATGATGTCTTCAATTGGTACACTATCGTCAATTCTGCATGGTTGATAAAGATCAATGGTATCGATACCCAAGCGTACCAAAGAATAATTGATAAAATTCTTGATGGCCATTGGACGCAGGTCCAAGCCAAGCCACTGGCCATTGTAAAAGATCGCACCAAACTTTACACTGATGAAAGCATCATCCCTTCTGTTTTTGATGGCTTTGCCGATCAGCAGCTCGTTGTGTCCGCTGCCATAAAAGTCTCCTGTATTTAAAAAATTGATGCCTTTATCTAATGCTTCCTGAATGGTAGCGATACTTTCGTTTTCGTCATTTACCGGGCCGCCCCAAACCGACGACATCCGCATGCAGCCTAATCCAAGTTTAGATACCAGCGGACCATTTTTGCCGAGGTTTATTTTTGTTATTTGTTCCATAACTGATAATTTACGTATTAACGAATCAAAGATCATCACTTTTGTTCACCTGCTATTTCCCATATGGCTCATTTTACTTGTCTGTGAGGCTCAACTTATCATTAGTGTAATTACATTTAAAATAAAAATTCCCATAAAAATCTTAAATTGATAAATAAAACAATCGCTGCTATGTTAAAGCAATTCTGCAAATACAACAATTGGGCAAATTCACTTTTGCTGGATGCCTTACAGACAAATTCTCAATTGCTTCCCGAATCATGTATTACACTGTTCAGTCACATCGTAAATGCGCAAAAGATATGGGTTTCCAGAATTAACGGCGTTGCACCCAATATTGGTGTTTGGCAAGTAAACGATCTTGAAATATGCAGCGTGCTGCTCGAAGAAAGTGCAAATGCTTTGTCAAAGATAGAATACCTGGAAACGGCAGACTCACCGATTATAAAGTATACAACCTCAACTGCTGGCTATTTTGAAACATCCGTTAATGATATTTTGCTGCACGTTTTTAATCATGGCACCTATCACCGTGCGCAAATAGCTAAAGAAATGACGATGCATAACATTAAACCGGTTAATACGGATTACATACAATTTATGAGGTTACAAAAATGTAATGAGATTTAATCAAGATGTAAAGTGGTGTCTAATGGTATTATATAATCCTCCGTTTTAGTTCTTTATACCTTGACCTCCCAATAGGTAGTATTTCCCCATTTTTAAGTTCAAGAAGATATTTACTGCCGGTATGAACAATGATTTCTTTTGTTTGATTAATCGGTACAATATAAGATTTATGAATGCGCTCAAAAGAGGCAGGAAGCAACTGTTCTAGTTTTTCGAGTGATTTATCATGAAGTGCTTTCTTTCCATTCAGTAAATGCAATTCGGTGTAAATACCGGCGCCTTTGATGTACCGGACTTCTTTAATATCAATCAATACGATGGAACCGGCCTTTTTAACAGCCAGGTATTCAAGTTTGCCTTCAGATTTTGGCCCCGATGTAGATAAACGTCTGAATGCAAGGTTGAGGCGCTCCTGATCAAAGGGTTTAGGAACAAAATCCAACACGCCGTAAGCAAAAGCCGTAATCGCTTTTTCTGTATAAGCCGATATAATGATCGTATGAAAAGCGCTGGCGGCAACACTTTTAAGCAAATCGAATCCATCCTCACCATTTAAATTCAGATCCAGCAATAACAGATCGGGTGTATGTTCACTCAAGTATTTAATGCCACCATTAACGGATTCACAAACCACAAGATTTTGAATCGTTGATCCAAAGAATTCCCGACTCATCCGCGCTACCCTTTTGGCAATCCTTGCCTCATCTTCAACAAGTAGTATATTCATTATCCAGCATGTATTTTTATGCATGTAAGCCAACCTTCGGGTACGGCCTGCGATTCAAAAGTCCATTGATCACCATAGCTTTCGGTTAACCGTGCAGCAATGTATTGAAAACCTGTCCCTGTTTTTTTTTCAATTCTGTTTTCTCTGTTCCTGGCGATGGTTAGCAGCTTATATTGCTTGTTCCCGCCTTGCTTTTCAAAGCTCAGCTTAAAAGTAATGATCTTATCAATGCTGGGCATACTATGGGTAATGCCATTCTCCAAAATGGTATGGATAATTGCTGGGGGAATCAAATCCAGTTCATCAATACCTGACTGTTCCCATACATAATTAATTTCCTTTCTAAACTGCATAACCTTTAAATG
>NZ_JBFTIZ010000276.1:0-5597 GCF_056395165.1 Pedobacter sp. 10L46_2 | reverse complement strand
GGTAAGAAGATCGTGAGGACGAATCAGTATTCTTTACTCGCTATCATATCCACGTCAATTGTGTTACTTTTGTTTTTGAGATATTTACTATCCTAAGACATCGATTCAAAAATCACCAGTGTATAGTTTTTAGTGAAAACATACACACATCCTCTATACACTGGTGAATAAAATTATTGTTATTTGCGATCAGTAAAATTACATATAATACTTCACTTCATGTATAGGTTAGTGGATTATTGTTAGGATTTCCAAAACTTTAACTATTTAAAAATGGCACCCAGTTCGATGAGCTATTTGACTGATGTACAGTTGTTTTTAGCTATTTATAAACCAGTTCCCTGAACTTAAGAAAACCTAAATAAAAATCCCAGATGATTACGGATACATGAGAATTTATTTCGAAAATCTGAAAATCATCTTTGCTGAACCAATGAAGCAGGGGTAACAATAATCCTAATTGCAACAACTTACTAGCCGACGGCAAGTGATGGATAAGGTGAGTGAGGGTATGGTTAAATTTTTATTTCTTTAAGTTTAAATGAAATTAAAAGGTTAAAGATGGCCTAAAATTCTAATCAAGATGAAAAGACTGACACCTGTTCTCGACTACAGCACCTTTTATCCGGGTCATCAAACTCCAAAAGAACCACTAGAGATAATCAAAGGATATGATCTTGAAATGGTGGTCCTAACTATGATAGGACTTAGGAACTCTTTGGACAGGAACCGGTACCAGCATCAAAAAGATGGGGCCGTAGAAAATATCATCGGAAACCTTCCACCAGAAAAGGCCAGAAGACTCAAAGCATTTCTTGGAAGTGGTCACAGCTTTACTTTTGTTCAATCCGCTGTGATCGATAAGATTGTGCTGGATCTATTTAAAAGTCTCAAGGACAACCAGATTACCAGGGAACTCAATGACGGGCAGTACGAGCAGCGCATATTTGACGTACTGCTCAGTTATAATGAGCACTATTACGATAACGGGATCTTGGACAGATCTTTTACGAACCATGAATTGATGTGGACACTGGTGATGATGCAGGGTGTAAGCCGTGTATCCAAAGTTGATTTTGTCCGGACTGGCTTGATCAAGCACCTCTTGATGTTGGATTTCTTGCAAAAATCACTGGGCGCTGATTTCATAGCGCTACAAAAAAGCTTTAGAGAAAGGACAGGTCTTGAAACCATTTATTTTTTCATCATGTCCCTAAGGCACATCTTCGATTTCCTGGAAAGGAGTGGGGCATTGGTTCCTCAGCTTCAACGGCAGGATTCCTCGCTGTCCTATCTGGAACCAATGGAACTACTTATTAATAAAAAGGTGGCGAGCGAAGAGAATTTCAACATGGGGATGATGCTGTCAAAGCCGTTCTTTGAAACTTCAGCAGGTACCATATACGTTATTGACCATCGTAACTTTTCCCTGATTTCCGAACGTGCGTTTATGTACCTGCTGTTTTATAAAACCAATTATCAGAAATTAGCAGGTTTTAAGAATATGAATGGACTGCTAGCGCATTTTGGCAAGAAGTACTATGAAGAGTTTCTCATGGGAACCCTATTGAGGTCGTTGGAGAAGCAAGGGGTAAGGCTGCTTGAATCCGACGATATTTTTTTGGCTGACTTTACCCTAATTGTTAATGAGACTGAAGTCTTTGTCTTTGAGATAAAATCGGTGGCACAGCACTATCGTATTTTTGATGAGCAAAGTGCTGAAGAACTCCAAAAGCATGTAGATAAAAATTATGTGGAAGGCAAAAAGGGGATATCACAACTTGATAGGTATATAACTTACATCAAACAGGACGATAAAAAGCTATTGCAGATCCGCAATAGTTCTCATAAACTCAATATCTATCCGGTCATTATTTGCACCGACCCGAAGGCGGCCACCTATGGGATCAATGATTATGTCGGCCAAAAGGCAGATGAGGTATTTTCGAAGTTCGAGGCAGATTTTAAAAAGGTAATGCCGCTAACGATGATCCAGGCTGATTTCTTCGTGGATAATATTTCGTTGCTGTCCAAGGACAAGACGATGCTTAAAAAACTTATCAACGAGTACCACTATTTCCTGAAGCGCGAAAAGCAACGGTTTAAAAAAGACGGTACTTCGCAGAACCTGATCAGATCGATGACCAGCTTTGACCAGTATGCCATTGATAAATTTGGGGCATTCACTCTGCCCCAAGAGCAAATCTATTATGACCTAAAAGAGATATTCCAACTCAATATTTCCGATTAGGATGAATAATTGGATAAACCAAGGTATACTGACCCCACTTGCCAAAATTAGGATACCCCCTTTTTCTGTTAGATATCAAGTTGTTATCTTAGTTTTTGAAATTGGCAAAGAGGAGTTAATCATTTTGGATTTTCCACTCAGGTTATTTTGTAGCAGTTTTAAGAAAAAACCGGGATGACCTGCACGAATTTGGAAAGTTTCATCGAGTCTATATTCAAAATTCGTAGGTACTGCATCAACACGTTGGATTGGTGTGCTGGTAATATCTATTTCCTGCCGAAATCAGCTGGGTTCTCGCCCCATTCCTTGGTTTGCCACTTTTTTATTTTGGTAGCATAGCTATTATTCACGAGCCAGTTTTCAGCTCTGCGTACTATAGCGATAATGGGCAAGTTTATATCAGTTGTGGCGATTTTAGTTTTAGCCATTTTGTTTTTTACCCAAGTTATTGCGGTCTGGCTATCCGAATAGATAAGTGTAATTTCAGGATGCTCTTTGCAATAGGTCAGTGCATGTACAATACCCAGAAATTCGGCGATATTATTAGTCCCGGTAAGAAATGGTCCTGCGTGAAAAGCTCTTTCGCCATCAGGAAAAAGGACGCCTTGATATTCCATCGCATTGGTCTTTGTGTTCCAGGCTCCGTCCACGCAAAGGCTATTCTCTTCCGGAAGAGCTGAATGTTTGGAAAGATCTGAAGAATGATTTGGGCCTTTGGTCTTACCAATGAATGTTGCACTATCTCTCGCAAATGCTTCCTTAGCTTGGTTTAAGCTGGAAAAGCTTTTATATACCGCACCTTCAAATTGATGTATCTGTGCTTTACAATCTTCCCATGAGAGGTACACGCCTGGCTTACGACCTACCCATACCGTATAATACTTTTGCTTTTCTTTTGCCATCGTACACTATCTTATAGCATCCAGTGCACGTTTATGATCGATTGGAAATCCTGATCTCTCCAGTCTCTCCACAAGTGCGAGGCCAACTTCTTTTACATGGTCAGTAAAGGAGTGGTAGATAATCCCATCTGTATCGGAAGGTCTTTCTAATCGGCCTTTCACAAGAATCAAGGTGTTCTGCCGCCCTAATTTTGAAATTAACATGCCCATTTCAAGAATGACATTTTGCCTTGCCCGCTCTTTGATGGCTCCCTCCCCATCTCTTTTTGCATATCCCAAATCATCAGGTGTCAATAAAACGATGCCAACGTTTGCCGTCCCTTCTGTGCCCAGATGCCTTTCTAAGGCCTCAATGATTGTCAATCCTTCTCCACTTGATTTTGCTAGTATAAAAGGTTCTATTCCTAATTTGCTGAGGATAAGTTCCAACTGATCACGGCTGGTTTGATCATGACCATACACTACAAACAGTTGTGGTGATTTTGCAACTTCTGGTTTGCTTTCAGTCGGGATCAACTTAGCCTCTCCAGCTCCCGGATTTCTGATTAAGGCGTCGATTTTTCCTTTTGAAGTTCCTTTACCCTGACTTAATATGGTTTCTGTATTATATAGTGATAAAACTGCACCATCAGGGGTAATGAATTTATAGCCATTAGGAATTTCAGACCATGTACCATCAATTTTATGTTCTCCTAGGAGAGATTGCAGCGCTGAGAGCCCGCCTTTAAATTTTGCCATTAGATATTTAGTTTAGGCTAATATAGTAATTAAAGGATTACAGTGGTTGTCTGATAACGGGTCCATATGCGCCCAAAACGAACGGATTAGGTAATTGTCGTTTCAAAGGGGATTGGGTTTGACATAGGGCATCCAAAAATAAAAAATTATCTTTAAGGCCAACCAATTAAACCATGGATATAGTCATTAGCATTAAAGTCAGAAACCCCGAATGGCATGAGGACGAGGATGGAACGCCACTCAGCGCAGAAGGGCGCGAACTTCTTCCTTCAGATGTTCCAAAACATAATTATTCAGTTAAATTTAAAATGGCTGAGCAGACAGTGCGGTACGAACAAAAGGCTGATCAGACCTACGCTCTCAAGTTTTTAGCACCTGACCAGATTGGTTTGGAGAATCCCATCTTTCAGACGGTAATATTAAAAGACATCGATGCGACTGAGTTTGTTCATGAAGAAAGGAGCACTTGGGTGGTGGTGTCCAATGAGCTTATTCACAACACCATTTCTGCACAGAATTCAGGTGGTGGAAGATATTACTGGTATTATTACCTCCATGGTGACGCAGATTATTTTGAGTTCACAAGAAACATATGGCTATCCAAGTCGCATGTTGACCAGATTCTAAAGGAGGTGCCCAGTTTCAGTCTGGAGCATCACATCAAGTTCCGCAAATAAATTGATCATGCGCTGTCTTTCAGTTTTTAACACGCTGTCTGATAGTTGCTTAGTAAAATGAGACATAATTAAAGCATTTAATGGATATGAAATTACCCAAGCCAGCTCAAATCACTGTAGAAGATCTAATTGCCTTGGTGACAAATCAGGTGCCTGAAGACCAAAACCTGGAATACAAAAGTTTATTGTCGTTAAAAATTGCAAGCGAGAAGAAGGAATTCTTGCAGGACGTTTCGTCCTTTGCGAACTGCAAAGGAGGAATCATCATTTATGGGATAGGGGAGACTAAGGGCGTGCCTACTTCGGCTGACGGCTTTCCTATTGACAATCTCGATCAAACCCTCAGGCAGATAGACAGCCTGATCCTGGACAGCATTAGTCCGAGAATGCCAGTGGAGATCCGGATATGGAAATTGGATACCGGAAATTATCTGCTGATGATTGCCGTCAAAGAAAGTGCTGACAAGCCTCACCAGGTCCAGATCGATAAGAGCAAAGTTTGTTATTCCAGGACCTCCAATCGTAAATATCAACTGGATATTCAGGAGATCGAAGCCATGTTGAGACAGAAAAATGAGCTGCGAACAATGGTAAACAAACTTTCTGAGCAACATTTGGAACGCATGCTAAACGACGCTACATTCAAAGAGCTACCGGTTGCGGTTTTGCAAATGATTCCCGGTTCAGTCTCAAACCCGGACGTTCGTTACCCTATACTGGATGCTCAATATGGAGCGTTTGATCTGGCGCCTTTGGGTGGTGGAAGCCGCACACCGAAGGCAAACTTCGAAGGAGTAAGAATTGCTGTCAATATGCCTGGATTTAGTTTTGCGCCCAATTACCTGCAGGTGTATAAGAATGGCATAATGGAAACACTAAACCATACGATTTTATATCGACAAGACATGCTCAACGCTCGGCTTCTGGAAGGTTATGTAATGCGGGAACTGATGAACTACCTTAAATTTTTAAAAGGATTGGAGGTGCAATTACCTGTATATATAAGGCTAGTGCTTTCCGGTGTAAGGG